>JACCXE010000076.1 GCA_013697265.1 Actinomycetota bacterium
ATTCACCGAGGCCAAGCCCTTCCACCTGATGTTCAAGACTTTCGCCGGCCCGGTGGAGGACAGCGGCGCCGTTTGTTACCTGCGCCCTGAAACCGCGCAGGGAATGTTCACGAACTTCGCAAACGTCATGACCACGGCGCGCCTCAAGCCGCCGTTCGGTATCGCGCAAGTGGGCAAGTCGTTTCGGAACGAGATCACGCCCGGCAACTTCGTCTTCCGCACCCGCGAGTTCGAGCAGATGGAGATGGAGTTCTTCGTCCCGCCCGACGAGGCCGACAAGTGGTTCGACTACTGGGTGCAGCAACGCCACGAGTGGTACATCAAGCTCGGCATGTCGTCGGACTCGTTACGACTGCGTCCGCACGACGCCGAAGAGTTGTCGCACTACTCGTCGGGCACCACCGACGTTGAATACGACTTCCCCTGGGGGTGGGGCGAACTCGAAGGTATCGCCAACCGTGGCAACTACGACCTGACGCAGCACGCGAACGCGTCGGGCGAAAAGCTCGAGTACTTCGATCAGACGAGCGGCGAGCGCTACGTCCCCCACGTCATCGAGCCCGCTGCCGGCGCCACGCGCACGATGATGGCGTTCCTGCTCGCGGCCTACACCGAAGACGAGATCGGCGGTGAGGCCCGCACCGTTCTGCGCCTGCACCCGCGCATTGCGCCGTACAAAGTTGCCGTGCTGCCGTTGTCCAAGAAGGACACGCTGACGCCGCTCGCGCGTTCGGTGCACGCGCAGCTGGCCGAGTTCTGGATGACCGACTACGACGAGACGCAGTCCATCGGTCGTCGGTATCGCCGCCAGGACGAGGTCGGCACGCCACTGTGCGTCACGGTCGACTTCGAGTCGCTCGAGGACCACGCCGTCACGATTCGGGATCGCGACACCGCCGAGCAAGTGCGCGTACCCGTCGCCGAACTCGTCGCGACTGTGCGTACCAAGCTCGGTTTCTAACCCGGGGCCTCGCGGCACTCCGCGTCACACCGTCTCCCTAGGGTGCCCGTCACCCTTCCCCCCTAAGAGGTCTGCGCCACCAAAGTTCCCTGATCACTGCCGTCAATTGCGATTTTGGGGAAGTTTCGTGGCGCGAATCACGTGGAGGACGTGGCGATGCCGCGAAAATTGTTCACGACGCGCGAGTTCCTCGCGCTCGGGCACAGCGAGAAGGAGTTGTACTGGGGTCAACGCGCCGGCAAGTGGGTGCACGCCGCGCACGGCGTATTTGCAGAAGGACCGGACGAACCCGATGCCATGACCGCGGCCGTCGCACGGTTGATGGCGTCGGGTGAGGTCGCGACGGGTCTCGTCTCGGGTGCGGTGTACGGACTCGATGCGATCGAACCGAAGACGTTGATCGTGCCTCGTCGCCGCCGAGCCGTCGCCTTCGGGGGCGAGCCGCGAATGGTCGAGGGCGTCCTGTGCGCGTGCCCGGTGCAAACGATCATCGAGCTGGCGGCGATCCTCGACGATCTCCGATGGGAGCAAGCACTCGAGTCCGCGTTGCGGAAAGGTCTGCTCACGATCGAGCAGCTCGAGAACTTGCTGCCTGAGCTCGCCGGGTCCCGCACCCATGGCTCGCCCAGGATCCGACGCGTTTTGGCGCTCCGTCCACCGGGCGCGCCACCGACCGGAAGCCTGATGGAGACGCTGATGGTGCAACTGGTTCGTCCCATCCCCGAGATCCCCGAACCCGAACGTCAAGTGGTCGTTACCGACGAACACGACGAGTTCGTCGCTCAGGTAGACCTCGCGTGGTCGGACCTCGGCGTGCTCAACGAGTTGGACGGCCTGCAGCACCTGGGCCAGCCCGTCCACGACGCGCGCCGCGAGTCGGCGGTCGTGGCCGCCACGGGATGGCTCGTCGGACGGTTCACCTGGCGCGAGGTTCGAGATGTCCCGATCGCGACGGGTCGCCGCCTCGTCAAGATCATCGAACAAGCCCGTCGTCGGCCCCTCCCGTTCTAAAACTGCGCGATTCGCGCCATGAAAGTTCCCCTCACGAGCGTCCGATCAGCGAAATCAGGAAACTTTCGTGGCGCAGAACGCGCATCTAGGGACGGCGAAGGACCGGACCGGGCTGCCACCCCGCCCGTAGAGTCACGGACATGTTCCAGGGTTTGCGCACCGTGATCTATCCAGTAACTGATCTGGCCGCGTCGAAGGCGTGGTTCAGCGACGTGCTCGGGTTCGGGCCGTACTTCGACGAACCGTTCTACGTCGGCTTCGACGTCGGCGGCTACGAGCTTGGCCTGCTGCCCGTGGGCGACAGCGGCATGGGCGACGGCGCGTTGACATATTGGGGCGTGCGCGACGCCGAAGCGGCCTACGCGGCGCTGGTCGCAAAGGGCGCCACCGACCACACGCCGGTCACCGAAGTGGGCGACGGAATCAAGACGGGCACCGTGCGTGCGCCCGACGGAAACATCGTCGGGATTATCTACAACCCCCATTTTCAGTTGCCCGGTACTTCTCAGGCCGGGACCGCTTCCGCCGATTAGATCGGTATGGAGTTGGCCGACCCGCTTGACGCGGCAACGATTAAGCAGCTCCGCGAATTGGGCGACGACTCGTTTATCGCGGAACTGGCCGAAATGTTCCTTAGTGATTTCGAACCAACCTACGCGAGGCTGCTCGGTGCGATCCGAAACGACGACACCCAGACCGCGGCGTCGAGTGCGCACTTTCTCAAGGGATCGAGCCTGAGCATTGGCCTGCTGGCCCTGAGTGGCGTTTTGGCGCAGGTGGAGGCGCATTTCCGCACCGAAGGGGGAGCCCTGAGCGAGGCGGTGCTTAACGAGATGCAGCGTCGGGCCGACGAAGCGCAAACCCGCCTACGGCTTCTTCTCGCCGAAACCGAAGGTTTCGGACACACCCGGCCGATAGGGCTTTAGACCTCTACGGAAGTAACGACGATGACCGCTCCGACGACAGCCTCCAAGACCAAGCCGGCGAAGACGCCGAAGCAAAAGGCACCGACCCTGATCATCTGCGACGACGACCAGATGACCCGCAAAATTTTTCGCGCCGTCGCCGAACGCTGCGGCTACGAGGTGATCGCGGGCGTTGAGTCGGCGATTGAAGCCTTACAGGCAGTCGCCGCGTACCGGCCCGACGTTTTGCTGCTCGATCTTGTGCTGCCCCACATGTCCGGCGAAGACATTGTTGCGCCGATTCGCGAGGTGGCGCCTGGTTGCACAATCGTCATTTGTTCGACCTACGACCCTGCTGCTGCGATTCGTAACGGCGCGGTCTTCGTGGTGCCCAAGGGCTCGAATGAGAAGTTGGAGTCGACGCTCAACATCTTGAAGGCGAGGCGCGCCGCGGCCGGTGTCTAAACCCGACGCGTAGGCTTCACGGCCTATGGCCTACGTCTTCGCGTTCGACCACAAGCACCGCAAGCCCCCGATGTCGCTCAAGGATCTCCTGGGCGGCAAGGGGGCCAACCTCGCAGAAATGACTTCGGTACTAAACCTGCCGGTGCCGGCAGGCTTCACCATCACAACCGATGCCTGCCGGGCGTACATGCACGAGGGCTGGCCCGCGGGGCTCGACAACGAGGTCGCGAAGGCCGTCGCCAAGCTTGAGAAGCAGATGGGCAAGAAGATCGGCGACCCCGTCGATCCGCTGCTTGTGTCGGTGCGTTCCGGAGCCAAGTTCTCGATGCCCGGGATGATGGACACCGTCCTCAACCTCGGTCTTAACGACGCCTCGGTGGACGGGTTGGCCAAGCAGACCGACGACGAGCGTTTCGCGTACGACTCGTACCGCCGCTTCATCGCGATGTACGGCCGCATCGTGCTCGGCATCGAAGCCGAGCCCTTCGACCGGCTGCTCGACACCGCCAAGGAGTGGGACGGCGTCACCAGCGACAGCGCGGTGAGCGCCGATACGCTGCGCCGCCTGTGCGAGCGCTACAAGGACGTGGTCGCGCAGCACACCGGCCGCGCCTTCCCCCAGAGCCCTACCGACCAGCTTCGGGGCGCGATCGAGGCCGTGTTCAAGAGCTGGGGTGGCGCCCGCGCGATCGCCTATCGCGACCGTGAGCACATCGACCACGAACTCGGCACCGCCGTGAACGTGCAGGCAATGGTGTTCGGCAACCGGGATGACAACTCGGGCACCGGTGTCGGCTTCACCCGTGACCCGGCCACGGGCGCGGCCGGCGCGTACGGCGACTTCCTCGTGAACGCGCAGGGCGAAGACGTCGTGGCCGGCATCCGCAACACCGAGCCACTCAGCGCGATGGCCACAAAGTTCCCGCAGATCCACAAGGAACTGCTCGCGATCTTCGAGCGTCTCGAAAAGCACTACAAGGACATGTGCGACACCGAGTTCACGATCGATCAGGGCAAGCTCTACATGCTGCAGACCCGGGTCGGTAAGCGCACGGGCGCGGCTGCCCTGCGCATGGCGGTCGAGATGGTCGGTCAGAAGGGCAGCTGGAAGATCTCGAAGGAAGAGGCGCTTACCCGCGTCACCGCCGACCACCTCGACTCCGTCCTCCACGCCCAGTTCGAGAAGACGAGCCTGACCGTGATCGCGACCGGCCTCGGCGCGTCGCCGGGTGCGGCGGTCGGGCGGGCGTACTTCACCGCCGACGAAGCGGCCACCGCCGCCGACCGGGGCGAGAGGGTTGTGTTGGTGCGCACCGAGACATCGCCCGAAGACGTCCACGGCATGATCGTGGCCGAGGGCATCCTCACGTCGCGCGGCGGTCTAGTGAGCCACGCGGCGGTCGTCGCTCGGGGTTGGGGTAAGCCCGCCGTCGTGGGCGCCGAAGCGTTGAAGATCAGCGCCAAGTCATTCACGGTCGGTGGGGTGACGGTTAACGAGGGCGACGTGATCTCGATCGACGGCGCGGCCGGCACCGTGATCGTGGGCTCGGTTCCGGTGATCCAAGGTGAGCCACCCAAGGAGTTCGCTACCCTGCTCAGCTGGGCTGACGTCGTGCGCAAGGGCAAGGTCGGTGTGCGCGCCAATGCGGACACGGGCCCCGACGCGCTCGTGGCCCGCAACTACGGCGCCGAGGGCATCGGGCTATGCCGCACCGAGCACATGTTCTTGGCCGAAGACCGGCTGCCGGTCGTGCGCCGCATGATCTTGGCCGATACCCCCGAGGAAGAGACCGCCGCGCTCGAGGAGCTCCGGCAAGCGCAGAAGGCCGACTTCATCGACATCCTCGAGGCGATGGACGGTCTGCCGGTCACGGTTCGTCTGCTCGACCCCCCGCTGCACGAGTTCCTTCCTCGGACCGAGGACCTCATGATCAAGAAGGCCACCGTCGGCCTTACCGACGAAGAAGAAGCGTTGCTCGAAGCAGCCGAGGCGTGGCACGAGTTCAACCCGATGCTCGGCACCCGCGGCGTGCGTCTCGGAGTGGTCAAGCCCGGTCTCTACGCCATGCAGGTGCGGGCGTTGATGGAAGCGGCGGCCGAGCGGGCCGCGGCCGGAGGCAAGCCGGTTATCGAAGTGATGATTCCGTTGACGGTGAGCGGTCCCGAGCTGGCGTTAGCCCGCCGCTGGGTCGAAGACGCGATCGCCGAAGTCGGTGCGACTACCGGCAAGGCCAAGAAGAGCATCGACGTCACGATTGGCACAATGATCGAGACGCCGCGCGCCGCGATTCGCGGCGACGAGATCGCGCAACACGCTGACTTCTTCAGTTTCGGCACCAACGACCTCACGCAGATGACGTTTGGGTTCTCGCGCGACGACGTCGAGGGCCGGATGATGAACGCCTATCTTGAGCAGGGCCTGTTGCCCCGCAATCCGTTCGACACCCTCGACCAGGACGGCGTCGGTTCGCTCGTCGTCACCGGTGCCAAACTCGGCCGCAAGACCAAGCCGAGCCTGAAGCTCGGCGTCTGCGGCGAGCACGGCGGTGATCCTGAGTCGATCGAGTTCTTCGTGAACAAGGCCGGCTTGGACTACGTGAGCTGCTCGCCTTACCGAGTGCCGATCGCACGCCTGTCCGCCGCGCAGGCTGTCATCGGAGGCGCCAAGAGCAGCACGGCGTAATGGCGGCCAAGAAGCAAGGGATGCAGCCCGCCGATATCGGGCTGCTCGTGCACGTCGACGACCCGCGGGTGTCACCCAACGCGTCGACGGTCGCCTACGTCGTGACCACCGTCGACCTAGACGCCAACGAGTACGTCAGCCGTATCTGGCTGGCCGCGGTCGACGGGTCGACCGCGCCGCGTCCGTTCACCTCGGGCGCGTCGCGGGACAAAACGCCGCGCTGGTCGCCCGACGGTTCACGGCTTGCGTTCGCCACCCACCGCGAAGACCAGGGCAGCCAACTGTTCGTGCTGCCCGTAGACGGCGGCGGCGAGGCGGTATGCCTGGCCTCGTCGCCCGAGGAGATCGACGACCTCGCCTGGTCACCGAAGGGCGACGCCATCGCGTTCGGCGCTCGGGACCGCGACGAGAATCGCTATGGCAAGGCCAAGCCCAAAGACCAGCCGCCCCGACGCATCACGCACCTCTACTACCGCGCCGACGGCAATGGGTTCGTCGTCGACCGGCCCCGCCGCATCTTCACCGTGCCCGCCGACGCCACGGCCAAGCCCGTCGCGCTCACCGACGGGCAGTGGGGCGATACCGGCCTGACCTGGTCGCCTGATGGTCGTTGGATCGCGTTCGCGTCGGCTCGTCACGACACGTGGGACATCGACCGCTGCGTCGACCTGTGGCGCGTGCGGTCCGACGGCAGCGCGCCGGCCGAGCAACTCACCGAGACCGGGTTCAACTTCGGTCGGCCCTCGTACTCGCCCGATGGCGCCGACCTCGCCTTCGTCGGTGCGCCCGTGGGTGTGCTGCCCGTCAACGGCCAGGTCGGCGTGCTTGAGGTCTCCACCGGTGACGTGACCATCCTCACCACCGCACTCGACCGTCACTGCCTGCCCTACCTGTGAGGCGCGCGTGAGCCGGCGTGGCAAGACGACTACCTGTGGTTCACCGCCGAAGACCGCGGCAACCAACCGCTGTACCGGGTCCACGCCGATCCGGTGGAAGACGACCCGCCCGGGCCTGAGCTCATGGTCGACGGCGATCGCGTCGTGATGGGCTTCGACGTACAGAACGGCGTCGCTGCATTCGCGTGGATGTCGCCCACCACGCAAGCCGAGTTGTCCGTCCTTGTCGACGGCGTCGAGAAGCAACTCACATCCCACGGCACCCGCCTGGCCAGCGTGCGGGTGATCCAAGAACCCGAGGCGTTCAGCGCCGTGTCGAAGGACAAGACGAAGGTGGCGTGCTGGGTGATCCCGCCCGTCGGCGCCAAGGCGGGCAAGAAGTACCCGACGTTGCTTCACATCCACGGCGGCCCCTTCACCCAATACGGCAACAAGCTGTTCGACGAGTTCCAGGTCGCCGCGGGTGCCGGTTACGCGGTCGTCTACTGCAACCCGCGCGGGTCCTCGGGCTACGGCGAAGCGTGGGGCAAGGCGCTGCGGGGGCCCACCGCGAAAATTGAGCCGGGTACCGGGTGGGGCAGCGTCGACTACGACGACGTGATGGCCGCGATCGACTCCGCGATCAAACAGTTCGACTTCATCGATGCCGACAGGCTCGGCGTGCTCGGCGGTTCCTACGGCGGCTACATGACTACGTGGATCGTCGGCCACAACAAGCGCTTCAAGGCCGCGATCTCCGAGCGCTCGGCCAACAACCTTCTGATGCTCGAAGGCAACTCCGACATTGCCACCGCGTTCACCGGCTACTACGGCCACAACGCGATCGAGAACCCGGGCGAACTGATTCGTCAGTCGGCGTCCGCCTACATGGACAAGATCACCACGCCGCTGTTAATCCTGCACTCCGAAGACGACGGGCGGTGCCCGGTGTCCCAGGCCGAGGAACTCTTCGCCGGCCTTCGGCTGTTGGGCCGCGAGGTCGAGATGGTCCGCTTCCCGGGCGAGTCCCACGAGATGTCACGAAGCGGCGCTCCGGTCCACCGCCAGCAGCGCTTCGAGATCGTCCTCGAGTGGTTCGACCGGTATCTCAAGAAATAGGCGTTACACCGCGGAAGTAGTTTCGGTCTGTGGGAATTCTGGCGGAGGACATCGCGCGGGTTCGCGACGCGACTGACTTCGTGGCGATCGCTTCGGAACGGATGTCGCTGAAACGGGTTGGTCAGCGTTGGACGGGCCTGTGCCCGTTTCACGCCGAGAAGACGCCGTCGTTCTCGATCAACTCTGAACTCAAAGTGTATTTCTGCCACGGTTGCCAGGTGTCGGGCGACGTCATCACGTTCGTGCGTGAGACCGAGCACCTCGACTTCGCCGGCGCCGTCGAGCGCCTCGCGGCGAAGGCCAACATCCAGCTGCGTTACGACGACGCGAAGGCCGGGCCCGACCGGGCAAAGCGCGACGCGTTGTACGCCGCGATGGAGAGGGCCGTCGCCTGGTACCACGAGCAGCTGCTGACCAATCCCGACGCGCGCAAAGCCCGCGACTACCTGCGCGACCGGGGTTACAACAGCGACATCGCCCGGCGGTTCTCGATCGGCTGGTCGCCCGACGACTGGGACCAACTCGCTCGCCACCTGAAGCTGAGCGACAAGGAACTCACCGACACCGGTCTGGGCTTCGTGAACCGGCGCGGCAAGCAGCAAGACGCATTCCGGGGCCGCATCATGTTCCCGATCTACGACACCGCGGGCAAGCCGGTGGCCTTCGGCGGGCGGATCCTGCCCGGCGCCGACGACCCGGCGAAGTACAAGAACTCGTCGGAGACGCCGATCTACTCGAAGCGGCGCGTCCTCTACGGCCTCAACTGGGCCAAGGACGACGCGGTAAAAAGCAACGAGGTCGTGGTGTGCGAGGGCTACACCGACGTAATTGCGTTCTACCTCGCTGGAGCGCCCCGCGCCGTCGCCACATGTGGCACCGCGGTCACCGAAGAACACCTCCGGGTGCTGCGCACGTTCGCGCCCCGCATCGTGTTGGCCTACGACGCCGACGCGGCCGGCCAGGCCGCGGCCGAGCGCTTCTACACCTGGGAACGCGACCTCGATCTGTCCCTGGCAGTGCTGGCCTTACCGAAGGGCGCGGATCCCGCCGACCTCGCCCGCCGGGACCCCGCCGCGCTGAAGCAGGCGTTGGCCGGCGCCAAGTCGTTCCTCGACTTCCGGGTGCAACGCACGCTCGACGCCGGCAACCTGCGCACTCCCGAAGGCCGAGCCAAGACAGCGGAGGCCGCGCTCGCGATGGTCGCCGAGCACCCGAACGCCCTCGTGCGCGAGCAATACATCGGCACGATCGCGGCGGCCGTCGACATATCCGCCGACCAACTCACCCGCAGCATTCAACAGCGCGGCAACAGGGTCACGGTCGCGCCTGTCGCGGCGCGGTGGCCGCCGCGCCGGGCTGCCGGGCCCGAAACAGAGGCGTTGAAAGTAGCCATTCACAATCCGGAAGCCGTGGCCGGGAAGTTGCACGAGGTGTTGTTCACTGACCCGGCGCATCGGGACGCCTTCTTGGCGCTGGTCACCGGTGAGCCGCTGATCGACGCGATCGCCGCCGCGCCTCCTGACGCGGCCGAGCTGTTGCAACGCCTTGCGGTCGAAGACACCGACGCCGAACCGGGCGACGTTTTGGCTGGTCTGGCCCGCGTCGCGGCGGGGTCGGCCGTCGACCGGCTCAACAAACAGGCACAGGAAGGCGGCGACCCTGCGTCACTGGCGCCCACCATCGGCTGGCTCATTCAGACACGCGAACAACTCGGAGACGACGCTCTCCGTTCCGAGGCGACTGAGGCCTTGGTAGCGTGGCTGGCGCAGGAAGCTGACGGAGGGGAGGGAACAACTTGAGCGATCCGCAACCAATCAGCTCGTTCCCTGGTGACCTGCCGACGGCAGAGATCGAAGAACTTCTCGCCCTCGCCCGCGTCAAAGGTGTGTTGTCCTCCGACGATCTCGTCATCGCGCTGAAGGACGTCGAGCTGACGCCCGAGTTGATAAACGAGGTGGTCGACTGGGTCACGCGCGAAGGCATTACGTACGAAGACATCGACGTCGAAGACCGCGCCGCGGCGCAAGACGTGCTCGTCGAAGACCCGATGCTTACGCCGCCCGAGGGCGTGGCCGTCGTCACGCCGTTGCGTGCGGTGCCCGAGGTAAAGCCGGCGGCGAAGAAGGCGCGTGCGCCGCGGGCGGCGCGCAACGATGCGGTGCCCTACGACGACGGTCGCGGTGGCGCCGGCGACCCGGTGCGCATGTACCTCAAGGAGATCGGCAAGTTCCCGTTGATCACCGGCGAAGAGGAAGTGCGCCTCGCCCAACGCATCGAAACGGGCATAGCGGCGCAGGCCGAGATCGCGGCGCTGGAAGAAGAGCAGGGTTCGCCGCTTCCGGCCGACGTCGGCCGCCCGCTGGTTCGTGTGGTGGCCGACGGCCAAGTCGCCAAGGGGCAGCTCACCAACGCCAACCTGCGTCTCGTAGTGTCGATCGCCAAGCGTTATCGCAAGGGCGCGATGCACTTCCTCGACCTGATCCAGGAAGGCAACATCGGCCTGATGCGCGCCGTCGACAAGTTCGACTGGACCAAGGGCTTCAAGTTCTCTACCTACGCCACGTGGTGGATCCGCCAGTCGATCACACGTGCCATCGCAGACCAGGGTCGCACGATCCGCATCCCGGTCCACATGGTCGAAACGATCAACAAGGTGCTGCGGGTCCAGCGCCAGATGCTGCAAGAGCTCGGCCGCGAGCCCACGATCGAAGAGCTATCGGCGAAGCTCGAAGACATGTCGCCTGAGAAGGTGCGCGACATCCTCAAGATCAACCAGGACACTGTCTCGCTCGAGCAACCAGTCGGCGACGAAGACGACTTCTCGCTGTCCGACACGATTTCCGACGATTCCGCCGAGGTGCCGGCCGACTACGCCACCCGGATGATGCTCACCGCCGCGGTGGCCGACGCTCTCGATCAACTGTCCGACCGCGAGCGCGACATCATCCGCCTGCGCTTCGGCCTCGATGGCGGCGAGATGCGCACGCTCGAAGAAGTGGGCCGCGAGTTCGGCGTCACCCGCGAGCGCGTGCGCCAGATCGAGTCGAAGACCTTGGCCAAGCTGCGGCACCCGATTCGCAGCCAGGGACTGCGCGGCTTCCTCGAAGAAACGGACTAGCCGCCACACCCCCTCCGTACATTCGGGGGATGGGTTACCGGGGCAAAGTTGTGGAGCGAGAACAGGCGCGCGAACTACGTGCTGACGGGATGATCCTGTCCGACATCGCCGCGCAGCTGGGCGTGTCGAAGGGCTCCGTATCGGGCTGGGTTCGAGATGTCGAGTTCACGCCATCGAAGCGACGCTACGGGCCCCGAGTACGACCGAACGCATTGATGCAACGCAAGGCCGACGAGATCGAGGCGACGCTCGAAGCCGGGCGCACCCTCGTCGGCTCGTTATCCGAGCGCGAGTTCCTCATGGCCGGCGCCGCCCTGTACGCCGGTGAAGGCGCGAAGGGGGACGGGCGAGTTTGCTTTGCCAACAGTGACCCTCGAATGATCGTGATGTTCTTGAGTGGTTCCGGTACTTCTTCGATATCGATGGGACGCGGCTGCGAATCAGGTTTATCTCCACGACGATCAAGATCTCGAAACTGCCTCCACGTTTTGGGCAGATCTCACGCAGATCCCGGCCGCGCAGCACCAAGCGCCGTACCGCGCCAAGGCCGATGCCACCATGCGGCTGACAAAGCACGAGTTGGGCTGCCTCAGCGTGATCTATGCCGATTCTCGCGTCCATCGCCAGGTCATGGGAATCGTGCATGCCTTGCTAACCTGCGACCTCCTTCCGGGGTAGCTCAATTGGCAGAGCGGTTGACTGTTAATCAATAGGTTCTGGGTTCGAGTCCCAGCCCCGGAGCTCGCAGCATTACCCCAAACGGGGCGGTAGCTCAGTTGGTTAGAGCAGAGGACTCATAATCCTTGGGTCGCAGGTTCGAGCCCTGCCCGCCCCACTACCATTGGCCCTCCAATGGGTTGGTGCCACGAGTTCGGACCACAGATCGCGGAGACGTGTCACCACCCAATGGTTGCGGGAGCCACGAGCTGTTCTTGCAAAGTTTGCGGCACCGTTTGCACTGGTCGATTCGCCGGTTGCGGAGCTGTTTGGGCCCGTGGACCCACACAAGTGGCGGTCGACGCCCCGCATTACGCAGCCGCGAGACAGAACACGAGGGCCGAAGTGACAACACCCGAAGAAGGCGATCGCTGGCGGCTCCCGCTCGAGCCGATGCGAGGCGGTTTCGGTGCCGCTACACCCGAGCCGGTAGCGCCGTCGGCGCCGGAACCCGCGGCCAACGGTCACCACGCGAGCGCGGACCAGCCTCTCGAGTTCGAGGCGCCTGACGTAACCGCCCGCTTCGTAGTGGCCGAGCTGGGCGAGCTGAACGAGCACCTCGCCGCCTTGACCGAGATCGCCACTGTGAAGAGCGACGCCACCCTCGAGAAGCTGCACAGCGAACTTCGCCGGATCACCTCACTGCGCGAGGTCGACCTCACCGAGCAGGCCGCAGGCATCTTCGCAGCCGTACGGGCAGGCGCCGAAGCGCTCGACCAGTTCGCAACCGTGGTCAACAAGGTCACCACCGACTTGCAATCGATTCTCGAAGACGCGCTGGCGTCGATCGGCGGCACCCAAGGCCTGGCCGCGTGGGTCGCCCAGAGCGCGGCCGACGTTACAGACGTACGACGTGAGATTCGCAACGCCTTCGCTCGAATCGAGCGCGACATGTCGGTGTTGCGAAGCCAGCAGCCGGTCGAACACGTGAAAATTACGCTGGGCGACGATCAACTCACGTTCATCGTCGAAGCAGTGGCCGAGTCCGTCGTGAGCGCGCTCACGACCCAGCAACTCCGCGCCGCCAGCGGCCGCCGCCGATAATTTCGCAACACCACGGTGACTCCGGGGCGCTAGCCGTCGAGCCAGACCGGAGCGTTGTCGAGCAAGTGATTGCTCACCGCTAAGCAGCGGTCGAGCACGCCGCAAAGCAACTCTTCGCCGGCGAAAATTTTCGACAACGAGATGTGCTGTTTGGCAACCACAGTGAGGCGGCGTTCGGCTGCGTCGGTAGCCGACGGGATCGAGTCGATCGCCGAGACCTCGACGGGTAGCTCGATGCCCCCGACACCGGCCAGATCGATCGCGAGCCGCAAGAGGTCGGGCCCGTGAGGCAGCGGGGGCAGCGACCACGTGAACGTGAGCGCGAAGAAGAACTCGTCGGGCGGCTGTGCGTCCTCGGCGTTGTCGTCGAGGACCATCACCGCGTCTTCGAAGGCCAACATCACCCGCGGGTCGAGCTCGAGCGCGAGATGAAGGTCGAGCGGGCCACCGCATCCGGCCTCGGGGTGGAGTTCGAC
>JACCXE010000494.1 GCA_013697265.1 Actinomycetota bacterium
GCCCTGCGCGCCGTCGTGATCGCTGAAGGCATCGAAACCTCCGACGACGACCTCGACGAAGAACTCGCCAAGATCGCCGAGGGCGCGGGGGAAAAGCCCGAAAAGCTGCGCAAACAGCTTGAGGCGAATGGCGCCATCCCGATCGTCAAGCTCGATCTGGCCAAAGCGAAAGCGCTCGAGTGGTTGATCGACAATGCTGAGGTTGTCGACGAAGAAGGCAAGCCCGTCGACGTTGCGGCTCTTACCGCAGCGCCCGATGGCGAAGAACTCGAAGGTTCCGAAGAGTCCGAAGGGGACGACTAATGCAGCCCACTTACAACTATTTGGTTCCGACAGTCGTCGAGAGCTCCAGCCGCGGTGAACGCGCCTACGACCTGTATTCGCGCCTACTCAAGGACCACGTGATCTTCCTGGGGACGCCGATCGACGACACGATCGCGAACCTCATAAGCGCGCAGATCCTCTTCCTTGAGCAGGAGAACATCGACAAGCCGATCAGCATCTACATCAACTCGCCCGGCGGCGACATAACTGCGCTGCTCGCGATTTACGACACGATGCGCTACGTCGGCAACGAAATTCACACGTTCTGCTACGGCCAGGCCGCCAGCGCGGCGGCCGTGTTGCTCGCCGGCGGAACCAAGGGTCACCGCTACGCCCTGCCCCACGCCCGTATCCTGATCCATCAGCCCTACGGCGGAGCCGCCGGACAGGCGACGGACATCGAGATTCAGGCCAGGGAAATCATGCGTATGAAGGACCTCCTCAACGAGATACTGGCGAATGACACCGGCCAGCCGGTCGAGCGCGTCGCCAAGGACACCGAGCGCGACTTCATCATGAGCGCGGCCGAAGCACAGGCTTACGGCGTCATCGACGAAGTGATCAGCACCCGCCTTCCGGTCTCGCCCGAGCAAGCGCTCGGCGCGGCGTAGGACGGGAGAATCGATATGGCTCGCCTCGGAGACGGCAGCGACCTCGTGAAGTGCAGCTTTTGCGGCAAGACCCAGAAGCAGGTGAAGAAGCTCATCGCTGGCCCCGGCGTGTACATCTGTGATGAATGTATCGAGTTGTGCAACGACATCATCGAGGAAGACCTCGCTGAAGCCAGTGAGCTCAAGTTCGAAGAGCTTCCCAAGCCGAAAGAGATATTCGGCTTCCTGAACGACTACGTCGTCGGCCAAGACCACGCCAAGAAGATCCTGTCGGTCGCGGTCTACAACCACTACAAGCGCGTGCAGGCCGGCGTCCACGACCCCGAGGTCGAACTCGGCAAGTCGAACATCCTCCTGCTGGGTCCGACCGGCTGCGGTAAGACATATCTGGCCCAGACGCTGGCCCGCATGCTCAACGTGCCGTTCGCCATCGCAGACGCCACAGCGCTCACTGAGGCCGGTTACGTCGGCGAAGACGTCGAAAACATTCTGCTCAAGTTGATCCAGGCCGCGGACTACGACGTCAAGAAGGCCGAGACCGGCATCATCTATATCGACGAGATCGACAAGATCGCCCGCAAGAGCGAGAACCCGTCGATCACGCGTGACGTGTCGGGTGAAGGCGTGCAGCAGGCGCTGCTCAAGATCCTCGAAGGCACCACCGCGTCGGTCCCGCCCCAAGGCGGCCGCAAGCACCCGCACCAGGAATTCATCCAGATCGACACAGGCAACATCCTGTTCATCTGCGGCGGCGCCTTCGCCGGCATGGAGAAGATCATCGAAAGCCGCATCGGCAAGACGGGGATCGGCTTCCGGGCCGACATCCATCGCGCCAAGAAGAACGTGGGCGAAATGCTCGTGCAGGTGCAGCCCGAAGATCTGCTCAAGTTCGGCCTCATTCCCGAGTTCGTCGGGCGACTGCCCGTCATCGGCGCCGTTTCGAACCTCGACAAGGAAGCGCTCGTCGAGATTCTCATCGAGCCGAAGAACGCAGTGGTCAAGCAGTACATGCGGATGTTCGAGCTCGACGGTGTCGAACTAGAAATGACCCGCGACGCACTCGAAGCGGTCGCCGAGCAGGCGCTGATTCGCGGCACCGGCGCTCGTGGCCTGCGAGCCATCCTCGAAGAGGTGCTGCTTGAGGTCATGTACGACGTGCCCAGCCGTACCGATGTCGGCAAATGCGTGGTCGACCGGTCTGTGGTGCTCGACAAGGTCGCGCCCACACTCATGCCCCGCACCGAAGAACCCCCCTCAGACAAGCCCCGCCGCGCAGCGTCCTAACGCGCGGTACGGCCGGCGTGGGGCGAGCGAAGCGAGGGGCCCCACGTTTCGGAGGAGGCCGGGCCTGCGGGCGCCCGGCCGGGAAATAAAGATGGCCTCATGACGTTGACCCGTCTGCTGGTTGCTCCAGCAGCGCTCGCCGGGGACCCTGATCCGGCCACGATTGCGGCGGTCGAAGCTGCGGCGGAGCGCCGAGCCAAAACCTTCGCCGACACCGAACTGCTCGTCGGCATGCTCGAGGGCGATCTCGCCAGCCAGCACGCGGTCGAGAGCGAACTGGCCCGAGAAGGTCTCGACCGCACCGTGTTGGGCCGCGACGCCTTCGTCGAGCGGGTGCGCGAAGCCGAAGCCCGGCGCCGGATGGCGCTCGTCGATTGCCTCGCCGACCTCGGCATCGCCGTCGACGCCGAGGTGGGCCGCACCGCGACCGACGCGAATGTGCGCGTGGCCCGAATCGCGTTCGTTCGACTCTTCGACGCCGGCTTGCTCGAGCGGGCCGAGCGGGTTGTCGAGGTCTGCGCCCGGTGTCGCACCGTGGTCGAGCCCACCGATGCCATGACGTCTGCGACCGACGTCATCGTCTACAACCTCGGGCTCAATGACGGCGTAGGCGGCCCGTTCGTGAACGTCGACGCGGTCGATCTGGAGTTGTTGCCCGGCGTGGTCGCGGTCGCCGTGCCGCCCGGCCACGACGCGTCCGGCGCGTCCGCAC
>JACCXE010000497.1 GCA_013697265.1 Actinomycetota bacterium
GCCGCGCTCCTTGGCGACGTGCGCAGGCCGGCGCGTCGATCGCGATCAGCTCGTCCAGCGTGGCCTGGGCTGCGGCGGTGGCAAAGGGCTGGCCTCCGTAGGTCGAGCCGTGGTCACCGGGCTCGAACACGGACGCCACCTCGGCCCGGGCCCAGCACGCGCCGATCGGCACACCGTTGCCGAGAGCCTTGGCCACGGTGACGATGTCGGGCCTTACATCGCTGTGCTGGAACGCGAACCACTCGCCGGTGCGGCCGAGGCCGGTTTGCACCTCGTCTACGACCATCAGCACGCCCCGCTCGTCGCACAGCTGGCGTAGCGCTTTCACGAACCCCTCAGGCGCTGCGTGCACGCCACCTTCACCTTGGACGACCTCGATGAGCACGCCGGCGGTGGTGGCATCGATCATGCGGTCGATGTCGTCGATGTCGAACGCGACGGAGTGGGCGAAACCCTCGGGCAACGGCTGAAACTTCTCGTGCTTGGCCGGTTGACCGGTCGCGTGCAGTGTCGCCAGCGTGCGCCCGTGAAAGGAACCAAACGCGCTGATGATCACGTGTTTGCCAGGGCCGCCGGCGAGGCGGGCGAGCTTGATCGCGCACTCGTTCGCTTCGGCCCCCGAATTCGAGAAGAACACCTCTCCCCCGCCGCCCACTAAGCCGTCGAGGGTGTCGGCGACCGCCGGAGCCACCTCGTTGTTGAACAGGTTGCTGACGTGCAGCAGGATGTTCGCCTGCTGACTAACCGCGGCCGCCACCTTGGGGTGAGAGTGGCCGAGCGACGTCACGGCAAGCCCGCAAAGGAAGTCAAAGTACGCCTTGCCGGTGTCGTCGTAGAGGTGCGTGCCCTGCCCTCGCACGAAGGTCACCGGAGCCGGGGCGTATGTCTTCATGATGTGGTTCACGCCGTCACCATCGTGCCGATGCCTTCAGGCGTGAAGATCTCGAGCAGCAACGCGCGCGGCACACGGCCGTCGAGGATGTGGGCCACCCCAACGCCCGCCTGCACTGCGGCGACACACGCCTGGACCTTCGGGATCATCCCGCCGCTGATCGTGCCGTCGGCGATGAACGCGTCGATCTCCTTGACCGACACCGATGACAGCAGCGATGCGGCGTCGGCAACGTCGGTGCGGATGCCGTCGATGTCGGTGAGATAAACGAGCTTCTCCGCGTACAATGCCGCCGCGATAGCGGCCGCGGCGGTATCGGCGTTGATGTTGTAGGCCTGCCCGTCGTCGTCGAGGCCGATCGTGGCGATCACAGGGATCAATTCTTCATCCATCAACTTGTCGACGAGTTCGGTGTGGACGTCGGTGATCTCGCCCACGAAGCCGAGTTCGGGCCGGACCTGTTGGGCCGTGAGCAGCGACGCGTCTTCGCCCGACACTCCGACCGCGAGGGTGCCGTGCACATTGATCGCAGCCACGATCTCGCGGTTGACCTTGCCGACGAGCACCATGCGAACGATGTCGAGTGTCTCGGCGTCGGTGACGCGCAAGCCGTCCACGAACGACGATTCCTTGCCGACCTTCTTGAGTAGATCACCGATCTGCGGCCCACCGCCGTGCACGACAACCGGACGCATGCCGACCGAGTGCATGAGGACGATGTCGGCGGCGAATTGGGCCAGACCGTCTTCCTCGCTTGCGGCACCGGCCAGCGCATTGCCGCCGTACTTGACCACGACGATCCTGCCGAAAAACCGGCGGATGTAGGGCAGGGCCTCGGTGAGGATCTGAGCCTTCTCAGCGGGTGACGTCACGAGGTACCCATGTTCTCGTCGACGTACGCGTGCGTGAGGTCGTTGGTGAGCAGCCACCACTCGCCCGACCCAAGCTTGAAGTCGACCGTCACCTCAAGTCGCCTCTGCGTCATGTACTCGGCCAGGGCTTCCCGGTCGTGGTCGATCTCGATACCGCCGACGGCCACGACGAAGTCGCCGTAGCCCACCGACACCTTGTCGATGTCGAACGCGGCGCCGGCACTGGCCGCTTCGCTGACGACCCGGCCCCAGTAGGGGTCTTCGCCATAGAACGAGCACTTCACGAGGTTGCTCTCGGCGATGCGACGAGCGGCCTTGGCCGCGTCGGCGTGGTTCGCAGCACCGACCACGCGCACCTTCACAACCTTGGTTGCGCCCTCGGCGTCGCACGCCATTTGCTCGGCCAGATCGGCGCACGCCCGGGTAATCAGGTCGCTCAGCACGCTTGTGTCGTCCGTGACCTGGTCGGTCTTGCCGCTGGCCAGGATGATCACGGTGTCATTCGTAGAGGTGCACCCGTCGACCGTGAGCCGGTGAAAGGAATTGTCCATCGCAGCGGCCAGCAGGCCCTGCAATTCGTCGTGTTCGACTTTGGCGTCAGTCGTGAGCACCGCCAGCATCGTGGCCATGTTGGGGCTGAGCATCGCGGCGCCCTTGGCCATGCCGCCGACCGTGATGCCGCTAGCCACAACCACCGCTTCTTTGCGCACCGTGTCGGTGGTGAGAATCGCTTCGGCCGCGTCGTTAGCTGCGTTGGATGTCGAGGCCAACTCTGACGCCAGCGCGGGCACGGTCTTTTCGAACGGCCAGAGGTCAAGGGGTATCCCGATTAGCCCGGTCGAGCAAACGAGCACCTGGTCGGATTCGCAGCGCAGTTCGGCCGCGACGAGATCGCACGCGCCTTGGGCGGTGGCCCGACCGGCTTCACCGGTGGCCGCGTTCGCGTTGCCGGCGTTGAGTATCACCGCGGCAGCGCGACCACCCGTCGCGGCGAGATGGGTCCGGCTTACTTGCACCGGAGCGGCTGCGGCCAGGTTCGTCGTGAACACGGCCGCGGCCGCTACGGGCTGGTGGTCTTCGGTGGCCACGAGTGCCATGTCGGGGATGCCATCGGCCTTGATGCCCGAGGCCGTGCCGGCGGCAACGAACCCCTTCGCTGCAGTAACGCTCACGGGTACACCCCAATCGCCGTGAGTCCGGTTGATTCGGGGAGGCCGGCGATGAGGTTGGCGCACTGCACCATCTGGCCCGCGGCGCCCTTGCCCAAGTTGTCGAGCGCGCAGATGACTAGTGCCCAGCCGGTGCGATCGTCGTAGCGCGCGGTGATGTGCGCGGCGTTGGAGCCCATCGTCGCCTTAGTGGACGGGCTGCGCTCGCTTACCACGACGAAGGGCTCGTCGGCGTAAGCCGTTTTGAGCGCGTCGATCAGCTCATTCGTCGACGTCGCCGCGGCAGGCCGGGCGTAGCACGTGGCGAGGATGCCGCGGTTCATCGGCGCTAGGTGGGGCGTGAAGAGGATCTGCGCGCCGGTTGCCTGCTCCATCTCCGGCGTGTGCCGGTGGTTCAGAAGCCCGTAGGCCGTGAAGTCCTCATCGACGGTGTTGAAGTGGGTGTTGGACTTGGGCACCTTGCCCGCGCCCGAGACACCCGACGCGGCGTCGACAATCACGCCAGCCCTGTCGACGAGGCCGGCTCTTACGAGCGGCGCCAGCGCCAGCGACGCCGCCGTTGGATAGCACCCGGCCGCGGCCACCAGCTTCTTCTCGACGATCTCGTCGCGGAACAACTCGGGGATGCCGGGGGCGAACCGCGCCAGCAGCTCGGGCGCCGGATGCGCTTCGCCGTACCACTGCGGGTACAGCGCAGCATCGCTCAGGCGGAAATCGGCGCCGAGGTCGACGATTCCGCCAACCCGTCCGACCAGGTTGGGCACGACCGTGCCCGACGCGCCGTGCGGTAAGGCGAGGAAGACGATCTCGTGCGCCGCCGCCTGATCCACATCAATTGCCTCGTAAACGAGGCCCGGGTACGCCGCGGCGAGCGACGGGTACGAATCACCCACAGCGGTGCCGACCGCACTGTCACCCGTGGCGTAGGTGACCTCGAACTCGGGGTGGCCGCCCAGGAACCGAAGCAACTCCGCGCCGGCGTAACCCGACGCCCCGAGAACAGCGACTTTCATTGCATGACTATACGCTCACCCGCAGACAGGTGCACGTTCGAGCATATTTATGCAGAAGGTCCGGGCGGGCTACCTGCGGAGGTTGGCTCCGTGGCGCGTCTCGGCTGCGTCGATGCAGGCGGCGCGGCGCTCGCCCACCTCGGCGTCAGTGAGGGTGTGGTCGAGGGCGCAGAACCGCAGGCGGTAGGCCAGGCTGCGGGCGCCTTCGACCACGCCCTGGCCGCGATACACGTCGAACAGTTCGACGAATTCCAGTAAGTCGCCTGCCGCCTTTTCGAGGGTGATCAGCACGTCGCCCGACGCGACGTCGTCGGGAACGACGAAGGCCAGGTCGATGTCGCTCGACGGGAAGCGGCTGACGTCTCGTGCGATCGCCGAACGGCGGGGCGCGGCCTGGAGCGCAGTGAGGTCGATGTCCAACCACGCGATCCGGCCCTCGATGCCCAGGCGTTCGACCACAGCAGGGTCGATCTCGGCCGCGACGCCGACGGCGCTGCCGTCGACGGTGACGACGGCGGTGCGGGTGGGATGGAGGCCGTCTGCGCTCTGCGTCGCTACGGCAATAGCTGGTTTCTGCAACCGCAGCGCGTCGGCCAGCACCATCCACACGTCGGCCGCCGAGTACGCATCGGCCGGCCATAGCGCGACCGCGAGGCGATCCGACTCGTGAGGCAATCCGCCTTCGGGACCAGTGACGTGGCGGTCGATCGCGTCAGGCTCGGCGACCGGCTCGCGCGGGCGCTCCCAGGTCGGGCCCAGTTCGAATAGGCGTACCTCGGTGGCCCGATGACGCACGTTGTGCGAGATCGAGCGAAGCACACCCGGCAGCAGAGAAGAACGCAGGATCGACTCTTCGAGCACCAGTGGCCGGTCGGCGCTAATCAGATCGTCCTCAGGCAGCCCGACGCGGGCATGGTCGCCCGGACCCAGCAGCGGCGACGTCATGGCTTCGCTGATCGACCGGCCGCAGAGGACGTCACGAACCAAGCGCCGCTCGCGCTGCTTACGCGTGAGCCCGCCTCCCGAACCCGACGATGATCGCAAGGTGCGGGGAATCGAGTCGTAGCCGTGGTGGCGCGCCACCTCTTCGATGAGCGCTTCTTCGATGGTGACGTCGGGCCGCCACGACGGTGACGTGATCGTGGCCACCCCCGACTCGCTTCGCTCGACCACGAAGCCGATGCCTCCGAGGTAGTCGTCGATCGCGGCGTCGTCGAGTTCGGTGCCCAACAGCGAATTGACCCGCGCCGTGCGAAGCACCTGCGTAACTGGAGCCGGAGCGAAGGCTTCGGAGCGCCAGACCGTGCGGGCCCCAACGGTTGCGCCCGCGTAGGCGGCGGCCAGCGCGCAGAAACGGGCCACCGATCGATCGAGGCTTCCCTCGTCTACGCCCTTCTCGAACCGAGCCGAGGCCTCAGACCGTAAGCCCAGCTGTTTGGAACTGCGCGCGATCACCATCGGCTCGAACCACGCAGCTTCCAGGATCACCGACGTGGTGCCATCGTGGATCTCAGACGAGCCGCCGCCCATGATGCCGCCGATGCCGACCGGCACTCCGTGGGCGTCGGCGATGAGGCAGTCTTCGCCTTGGCCGACCGTGCGAACTTCGCCGTCGAGCGTGGCGATCTGCTCACCCGGTCGGGCCTGGCGCACCAGGAAGCCGCCACCTTGCAGGCGGTCGGCGTCGTAAGGGTGCGTAGGTTGACCGAGCTCGAGCATCACGTAGTTCGAGATGTCGACGATGTTGTTGATCGGGCGCATGCCGGCCAACGTCAGTCGGCGGGCCAGCCAGTCGGGCGAGGGACCGATCGTCACGTGGTCAAGGTGCGTCGCCGTGAAGATCGGGCACAGGCTGGGCGACTCGACCGCGACCGATGGTCCGTCGGCCGAGGGCTGGGGCAAGGGCATCGCCGGGTCTGGCTCGGTGAACGGCAGCGCCAGTTTGGCGGCAAGGTCACGGGCCACGCCGAGCACACAAAGCGCGTCGGGACGATTGCCTTCGATCGCCAAGTCGAACACGACGTCGGGATCGACGCCGATTGCCTCGGCCAGAGGCGTGCCCGGTGTCAGCGCGTCGTCCAGCAGCATGATGCCGGCGCCGTCTTCGCCCACTTCAAGTTCGCGCGCCGAGCAGATCATCCCGTTGGACTCGACACCCTTCATCCTGCGCTTGCCTATGGCAAAGTCGCCGGGCAAGACCGAGCCAACGGGAGCAAACGCGACGGTTGCCCCCTGCCCGAAGTTCATTGCGCCGCACACGACCTGCACCGGGCCGACTCCGTGGTCGACGACCACGCGGCGGATCCGATCGGCGCCCTCGATCGAGTCCACCTCCAAGACCTTGGCGACGACGACGTCTCGAATGCCGCTGCCCACGCGTTCGACTCCTTCAACCACGAGCCCAAGCGCGTTCATGGTGTCAACCAGCAGGTCTATGTCGTGGCCGAACGGCGCGAAGTCGCGTAGCCAGGAAAGAGGAACTAACACCGGATACTCCTAGAACTGCCGGATGAAGCGAAGGTCGTTGTCGGCCATCACGCGCATGTCGCTGATCGTGTGAAAGACCTGCGCGCAGCGGTCGATACCGAAACCGAAGGCGAACCCCGACCACTCCTCGGGGTCGATGCCGACGGCGCGCAACACGGCGGGGTGCACCATGCCGCAGCCGCCCAGCTCAATCCAGCCCGTGTTCGAACATGTGCGGCAACCGTCGCCGCGACAGATCGCGCACGTGACCTCGAACTCGGCCGACGGTTCGGTGAACGGAAAGTAGGCCGGACGCAGGCGGGCATTGATGTCGGCACCGAAGTACGCCTTGGTGAACGCGTCGATCGTTCCGGCAAGATCGCCGAAGGTGATGCCTCTGTCCACCACGAGCCCTTCGATTTGGCTGAACGCAGGCGTGTGACGAGCGTCGGGGGTGTCCTTGCGGTACACCCGACCGGGACAGATCGCGTAGATCGGCGGCGCTTTGGACAACATCGTGCGGATCTGCACCGGGGATGTGTGCGTACGAAGCAGGGTGGTTTCCGGCGCGCCGAAGTCGAGATACAACGTGTCCTGGTTGGCGCGGGCCGGATGCGCGGGCGGAATGTTCAGCGCTTGGAAGTTGTGCCAGTCGGTTTCGACCAGCGGACCCTCCTCGACGCTGAAGCCCATCGCGACGAAGACGTCTTCGAGGTGTTGCTGGGTTTGGGTGACGAGGTGCAGGTGGCCCCGCTGCTCGGGTCGACGGCGCTCGGTGAGATCGATTCGGTCTGACTCAAGGAGCTTGGCCCGTTCCCCGGTGGACAACGCGGCGCGTCGTTCGCCGATCGCGGCTTCCACCGCGGCCCGAGCGGCGTTGATGCTTGCGCCCGCCGGGGCCCGCTCTTCGGGGGCCAGGCTCGCTAGTCGCTTTTTCGCCGCCGCGAACACACCGTGCTTGCCCAGCACGGAGGACTCGGCCTCGCGCAATTCGTCGAGGGTGAGCGCGGCCTCGACCGCTTGGAGTGCGGTCGATACAGCGGTGTCGAGGTCGGGGAGGTGGTCAGCCATCGTCGGTTCCGTGGAGGTCTTCAAATGCCGTAGCGGGCAGGGTAAAGCGGAAGGTGCTGCCTTGCCCGAGATTTGATGAGGCGGTGAGTTCGCCTCCGTGGGCCTCGACGAGACCGCGGCTGATCCACAGCCCTAGGCCCGACCCCGTGGGCCGACCTTCGTTGCGCCGGAAGAACTTGGTGAACACTTTGGGCACCTCGTCGGCTGGGATGCCCTCGCCCACGTCGGCCACGCTCACCACGATCGTGTCGTGCGCGTCGTCCCGGTTCGCCTGCAAAACGATGCCGGCGGGTGAGGCGTATTTGCAGGCGTTCTCCAAGAGGTTGGTGAGCACCTGTTCGAGCTTGTCCGGGTCGGCGTAGACGTCGGGCACATCGTCACCAAGCGAGAGCGTGACGTCCAGGTCCGGGTACTCCATCGTGACCTTCTCGATAATCGCCTTGGTAAGGGTGGCCAAATCGACCATTTGGCGACGTAGCACCAACCGACCGGTTTCGAGACGGGATATATCGAGCAGCTCGGTTATGAGGCGGGTGACGCGATCGGCGTCGTGGTGCACCTGCTCGAGCATCATCTTCTTCTGGTCGTCGGTCAGCCGGTCCCACCGGTTGAGCAACAGGCTGGTGTAACCCTTCACCGACGTGAGGGGCGACCGCAGCTCGTGACTCACGGTCGACACGATCTCGATGCCAGCGCTGGCCGACTCACCCAAGATGCGCACGCTCACGATGACCGAGGTTGCGGTGCCCGTGTCGTCGCGAATGAAACGGCCGGTGGCGCTGAACGTGATGTCCTCGCCGCCGGCGGCGCGCAAGACGACGTTCTGCTCGGGCAACCGCTCGGACCCGGTGACGTTCCACGACACAAAAGGCGACCCGTCGGCCCGGCGGGGGTCGAGCATCACGATGCCTTGGCCGATGAGCTGTTCCTTCGTCATACCGATCATCTCGGCGAACGCCACGTTCACGTTCACGATGAGACTGTCGGCGTCGAGCACAAAAACACCGTCGGCGAGCACGTCGATGTCGGTCACTGGTTCAGCTTTCGAGTGGACCGAGACCTAACCTGCCGGGCCGCCTCGAAGCACAGAACTGCGGTAGCCACGCCTACATTCAAGCTTTCAATCGCACCCGGTAGCGGAATGCTGATGCGCCCGTCGATGCCGGGCAGGTCCTCGGGCAGTCCGTGGGCTTCGTTGCCCATCACGAAGGCCACGGGTCGAGTCAGGTCGAGCGCCGCGTAATCGCGCCCGTCGTGGGCGACGGCGGCGAGGCGCTGGCGACCCGCGGCACCCAGAGCCACCAAGGCGTCGTTCACGTTGACCGACGTTACGACCGGAATGGCGAACAGCGCGCCCGCTGTGGCTCGAATCGTTTTGGGGTTGTTTAACTCGACACAGCCCTCGCAAAACACGATGCCGCCGGCGCCGGCGGCGGCGGCGGCGCGCAGCATCGTTCCGGCGTTGCCCGGATCACGCACGTCAACTGCGACAACCACGACGCCATCAGCCGGCAGCGCAGCCATCGGCACGTCGACCGACGCAATCACCGCGCAGACCGGTTGGGGCGTAACGGCGTCGGCGATCGACTCCATCACGCCTGGCGCCAGTTCGTAGACCGGCGCACCGACGTCTGATGCCGCCGCTAGCAGTAGAGCGTCGGCTCCCGGCGCGTGAAACACCGCGTCAGGAACGACGCCCGCGGCCAACGCCTCGCGCAAGAGCGTGACGCCTTCAGCCACGAAAACCCCTTCGGCCTGACGGTGCGTCCGCTTCTGAATCAAGCGGCGGAGCCGCTGCACTTTGGCGTTTCGCAATGCGAGCCCGCCGGCTTGGGAGCCAGACGGTGGCCCGGACGTCAGCTCGCGGCTTCCTCGGCCGCCGCGGGAGTTGCATCGCGGGCGAGATCGACCAGTGCCTTGAACGACGCGGGCTCAGTGACGGCCAAGTCGGCCAGGACCTTGCGGTCGACCTCTATGCCGGCGTTTTTCAATCCGTTGATGAATCGGCTGTAGCTCAGCCCGTTGAGACGGGCCCCCGCGTTGATGCGCTGGATCCACAACTTGCGGAAGTCGCCCTTGCGCGCCCGACGGTCGCGGAACGCGTAGTTGCCGGCGTGCATGACTGACTCATTGGCGGACTTAAAGCTGCGGCTCTTGTTGCCGTAGTAACCCTGCGCCTGCTCGAGAATGGCGCGGCGGTGCTTCTTGCCGTGGACGGCGCGCTTGACCCTGGCCATAGCGGTTCTCCTTGTTCCTAAAAGATCTGCGTGGACTGGGTGGACTAGATGCCGAGTTGGCGCTTGATACGGGGGCTGTCCGCAGGCGACACGTCGCTGACGCGGTTGAGGCGACGACGCCGGGTAGGCGACTTCTTCTCAAGGATGTGGTTCATGCCCATGGAGCGGCGCCGGAGCTTGCCCGTCCCAGTGATCTTGAAGCGCGCCTTGGCGCCCTTGTGAGTCTTCATTTTCGGCATCGATTTACTCCTCGGTGCTAGTGACCGGAGCCTCGGCGGGCTCGGCGGTTGGTGCTGATGCTGGTGCGCTGTTGGCCGCAGCAGGAGCCGCAGCGGCGAGGTCGTTGGTTGGCGAGGCGTTCGTCGGTTGGGCGTGAGCGGCCTGAGCCCGCTTGTCGGGGGCCAGGACCATGATCATGTTGCGGCCGTCGAGCTTGGGGCTCGACTCGACCTTGCCGACCGCGGCTACCGCCTCGGCGACGTGGTCGAGGATCCGGCGGCCGAGTTCGGGGTGCGTGATTTCGCGGGCCCGGAACATGATCGAGATCTTGACTTTGTGCCCTTCAGACAGGAACCCCGCCACCTTGCGGGTCTTGGTATCGAAGTCACCGGAGGCGATCTTGGGCCGGTACTTCATCTCCTTCAGGCCGACGTTGGTCGACTTTCGGCGAGATTCACGAGCCTTTTGGGCCGCTTCGAACTTGAATTTTCCGTAGTCCATGATGCGGCACACCGGCGGATTGGCCGTGGCCGCAACTTCGACGAGGTCGAGGTCCATATCTCGGGCGATCTGGAGCGCTTCAGGAAGCGGTCTGATGCCGAGCTGTTCCCCGTCCGGGTCGACAAGACGGACTTCGCGAGCCCTGATGCGATCATTGATCCTGGGCTCGTTGGTGGCGGGCGGTGGGGCGATGGCCTCACACTCCTTGTGTGGTTGATGGGCAAGTGGTGCTGGTGCAACGAAAACGCGGGCGTCACAAAAGCAACGCCCGCGATTGCGGTTGTTCGACCCGTACACCGGAGGTGCGAGGGTGGGACCCGGGGATCCGCTTTCATTCAGTTGGCGTTTCAGTCCAAATGGACCGCCGCTAGGGTACTCCAGCTGTGAGCACCTTGTGGACTCCAGATGGTGAACAGCCCGTCGGCCAAGCCGCCACGGCGCCTGAGGAGCTCACCGAGGAAGAGCTGGCCGAGCGTATGGACGCGCTGCGTCAGCAGATCGCCACCACCCCGGTCGAGCAGATCGTTTCCCAGTCCGCCTACCAATTTTTCGAGATCGCGGCGCTGCACCTGTCGGTGATCCCGCCCCAACTCGATCAGGCCAAGCTCGCCATCGACGCCTTCGGGTTGCTGGTCGAAGGCCTTGAGGGCCGCCTGGGCCCAGACGGGGAAACGTTGAAGGAAGGCCTGGCCCAGCTGCGAATGGCCTTCGTCCAGGTCAGCCAGCCCGACGACCCTCCCCCCGCGACCCCCTAAACCCCGCGTTCTGCGCCACGAACGTCGCCCTATTGGGGCCTATTTCGGCCCTAATCGGGG
>JACCXE010000502.1 GCA_013697265.1 Actinomycetota bacterium
ACTGTAAGCAGCCGGCCCGCCAGCGGAGCCACGTTGAGGTTGGCGACGGCGCGTTCAATCTCCTCGTGCAGCAGGCGTTGGACGACGTCGTCCTGAATCACGTCCAGCGCGCCGACCGCGGCTTCGAGGATTGTTCGCGCGACGTTGTCGGCGTGGACAGGATCGCAGAGCCACGTCGAGACGCGGTCGGCGACCCGGGCTTCGCGCACGCGCTCGCCCACGACGTCGGGGCTCAGAAAGTTGTACTGCACGAATCCGCCGAGCGTGGCGCCGAACTGGTCCTTGCGCTCACGGATGATCGCCGTGTGCGGGATGTGCAGACCAAGCGGGTACCGGAACAGGGCGGTCACGGCGAACCAGTCGGCCAATCCCCCGACCATGCCGCCCTGCGCCGCGGCCAGCGCAGCGGGCACCCACGCGCCGCGAGGGTCAAGGGCGGTGAGCGCGACGAATGCGGCGGTGACGAGAACCAGCAGTCCTGTCGCCCGCCGCTTCATCGATTTCAGCGCGGCGACCCGATCGCTCTCTGTCAACAGCACGACACGATCGTTGCAGAAGTGCTACCCCGACATTGTCAGTCGAGCTGCTAGCCGTTGGACCGCGGCCGCACGAAGGTGGGCTCGGCCGGCGTCGACTGCATGGCGTCGTACCGATAACCAGCCACATCGAAGTCGCGCAACGCCTTGGCCGTGCGCACGCGGTGGTGGACCAACCAGGCCGCCATCGCTCCGCGGGCGCGTTTGGCCGGAAACGAGATGACGCGGTAGTCGCCGCCCGGTGCCTGGTCGAGAAAGCGCGGACTTATCAGCGTTCCCTCAAGGACCTTGGTGTCGACCGATCGGAAGTACTCGCCGGACGCGAGGTTGATCACAAGGTCGGGCCCGGGTGACTCAGCCAGGTCGGCGTTCAGCGCGGGCGCTATGACAGCGCCCCAGTAGTCATAGAGCGTGTCGCCTTTGGTTGTGACGAGCTTCGTGCCCATCTCGAGGCGATAGGGCTGCATGAGGTCGAGCGGGCGCAAGACGCCGTAGAGGCCCGAGAGAATGCGTACGGTCTTCTGGGCCTCGGTGAAGCCACGTTCGCTGAACGCCGTTCGCGCCATGCCCTGGTAGACGTCGCCGTTGAACGCGAGCACCGCTGGCCGCGCGTTGCGCTTCGTGAACGGAGTGTGGAACTCGGCGTATCGCCGCGCGTTGAGGTCGGCCAGTTCCATCGAGATGCTCATCAGGTCGGCGATCTCGGGGACCGACTTCTGCCGCATGACGTCGATCAACTCGGTCGAGTGTTCCAACAACCGCGGCTCGGTGTGCTTCCTCGTCGGGAGCTTCGACTCGTAGTCGAGCGACTTGGCGGGCGACAGAAGAATGAGCACGCCGACATTCTCCCCGACCGAGCGGTTTGTCGGTGGTCGTTCCAGCCAAATGGGTATGGACCCGGCATGAGTTGGCTCGTGATGTCGCTGGTGTTGTCGATCGTCTTGACCGTGGGGCTGAACCTCGGCGTCCGTGCGTTCCCGAATGGTGCCCGACGGATGGAGGAGCGCACCGGGGATCGGGTCGCCCGCCGCACCATCGACGCGCCACGGGTACGCGTGTTCTTTCCGTGGAAGGCAATGCTGATCGGTTCGATCGTGCTGACGGTGCTCGTGAACCTGATCGCCGCGCTGGCCCGGTAGCTCCGCTATCTACACCACTGCGGCGCCAACTTCTGTGTCGTCGACGCACCGTGAAAACCTGGCGGTGTGGCGGACGACGGCATCCGACAGGGACGGCTCTCGCGAGGGTTTCCGTTGGCCCGGCTCGCGGTGCGGCAGGGCTTGGGACGTGTCGCCGGCAAGCTGACCCGCAACGAGCAGAAGAAGCTCGACCGGTTCACCCGCGAGGCGCAGCGCTACGTCGGGGTGCTCGGCGACATGAAGGGCGTGGCCATGAAGGTCGGCCAGCTGCTCTCATTCCTCGACGCCGGCGGCATCCCCGAGCAGTACCGAGCGGCCTACCAGCAGATCATCGGGTCATTGCAGGCCGACGCGCCGCCGATGCCCTTCGACACCGTACGTGATGTCATCGAGCTAGAGCTCAAGTGTCCCGTCGACAAGACGTTCGCCTGGATCGGCGAGCAGCCAATGGCGGCAGCGTCGATCGGCCAGGTCCACGCCGCCCGCCTCCCTGACGGCCGGCAGGTCGTGGTCAAGGTCCAGTATCCCGGCGTCGGCGACGCGATCCGAGCCGACCTCCAGAACACCGAGCTGATCGCTTCGTTCGCCCGCATGGGGATGAAGCTGTCGCCGATCCGGATCACCGCGGATCCGACCGCCATCGCCGAGGAGGTCACCGCACGGATCACCGAGGAGCTCGACTACCGGACCGAGGCCGCGAACCAGGCCGAGTTCCGCTCCCACTACGAAGACCATCCGTTCATCCGCATCCCCGAGGTCGTGCCGGAGCTGTCAACCGAGCGGATCCTCGTGATGGACCACCACGACGGGCACCGGTGGAGGGTCGCCCTCGATCAGCCCCAAGATCTCAAGGACAGGTGGGGCGAGGTCATCTACCGTTTCGTGTACGGCTCGCTCTACGACCTCGGCGCGTTCAACGCCGACCCCCACCCCGGCAACTACCTCTTCCACGACGACGGCGGCGTCACGTTCCTCGACTTCGGTTGCGTCAAGCGGTTCTTGCCCGAGCAGGTCACCGGCATCCGCCGCATCTCTCAATCCGTTTTTGGCGAACTGGACGCCGAGGCGATGTTCGAGTGTTTCCAAGAGATTGGGTTCATTCCGCGCAAGACCAAGCTCAAGCCGCAACGCGTCCTTGAGTGGTGGGCCCCGATCTTCGATCCGGGGTGTGGCCGCGAGCCGTTCACCTTCACGCCCGAGGTCGCGGCCTCGGTGATCGAGCGCAACTTCGACAACTTCGGTGAGTGGGGTGACGTCGTGCGCGGCATGGGCATCGGGCCGGAATCGAAGGACTTCACGTTCCTCACCCGGATCCAAGTCGGCCTCTACAGCGTGCTCGGCACGCTGGGAGCGACGTGTGACTGGCGCGCCGTCCACAAGGAGCTGCGGTAGTTAGTTATTAGCGGGCGAGGCGGGACTTGAACCCCGTTTTTGAGAGTGGCAGGTGCCGCATCGTCGCCTATGAGGGACACTGTCTGGATGCAGGAGGCACGTGACCGCGTAGCTGCACTCGACGGTCTGCGCGGCCTCGCGCTCGCTGCGGTGCTGGCATATCACGTCTGGCCCAGCATTTTCCCCGGCGGGTTTCTCGGGGTCGACATCTTCTTTGTCTTGTCGGGGTACCTGCTGACGGCGGTGTTGCTCCGCGAATTCGCGGCGACGGGAATCAATCGCGCTGCGTATGCCGCGAGCCGAGTCCGTCGCATCGTGCCGGGTCTCGTAGGGCTGTTGGGGGCACTGGTCGTTGTCGTGCCGTTTGTGGCCGCCGGCGACTCGCATCGGTTGCCGGGTGACATCTTTTCGTCGCTACTCGGAGTAACGAATTGGCACCTGATCGGCGACGGCAGTTCCTACTTTGCCCAGGCCGGCCGACCGTCGTTCGTGCGGCATCTCTGGTCCGTCGCCGTGGAAATCCAGTTCTACGTGTTGTGTCCCTTCCTGGTGGGCTGGCTTGCCGCGCGTCGTCGGGGGCTCGCTGTGGTCGGGCTCGTCGGTGGGATCGTCGCGTCAGCGGCCCGCATGGCGGTGCTGTACTCGTCGCCCGACCCTTCCCGCGCCTACTTCGGTACCGACGCGCGGTTGCACGCGCTGCTTGTCGGGTGCCTCGCAGCAGTGTTGCTTCAGCGCACGACAACAGGCGCCAGCGCGCCAGACAACGTGAGCACACGAAGATTCCTCGCGCTTGCGCCGACCGCGATCCTCGTCGTGTTCGTGTTCACCGCCAGCGAAACCGCCCGTGCGATGTATCCGGCCGGCTTCCTCGCGGTTGAGGCAGCAACGGCGCTGCTGATCGCGTTGGCGCTTCGGCCCGGTCTTGTGGCGTCGGTGTTGACGCGCCGGGGCCTGCGCTGGCTTGGCGAGCGGTCGTACGGGATCTACCTGTGGCACTGGCCGTTCGTCGTGCTCGTCCGCCCGGGCACGTCGGCGGATTGGCCCGCCATCCCGGCGGCCCTCGCGGTCCTCGTTGGCGGCGTCACGCTGGGCGAGTTGTCGTACCGATTTGTCGAGCGACCGTTGCTTCATCGCAACGCGAGGGGCCGCAACGGCGTTGCCCATCCGTGGGCCCGACGAGCGGGGTTCGTTGTCGCCGTCGTAGGCGCTATCTCGTTAGCGCAGGTACCGACGACCAGTCCGCTGGAAAAGGTGATCACCGCGGGCGAAAAGGTGATTGCGGCCCAGACTTTGCCGACTACGACCGTCGCCCCTTCGTCCACAACGGTGCTGCCTCCTACCACGCTCGCGGTCACACCTACCGCCGCGCCACAAACAGCGAACCGGAGGGTCCCGGTTGTTCGTGCCGCGCCGAGCGCCCCGTCGCCGACAGGCAACGCACCGCCACCCGGGACTGTGCCAGTGACTGCCGTCGGCGATTCGGTCATGGTGTCTGCCGCCGGCGAACTCCACGAACGGCTCGGCGACTCGGGATACATCGACGCAAAACAGA
>JACCXE010000504.1 GCA_013697265.1 Actinomycetota bacterium
CGGACGTGGAGGCCCTCCACAACAACTGCTTTCATCGTTCGGTCACGCTACGCGTAACCTTGGCCATGCTCGACATTCGACGTCTGCGGACCGACCTCGACGCCGTGCGCGCGTCGCTGGCCACCAAAAACGTCGACCCGTCCGAGGTCGACGCCGCGGTCGATCTCGACGAGCGGGTCCGCTCGCTCAGCTCGCAGCGCGACGAGCTGCGAGCCCAGATCAAGACGCTGTCGGCCGAAGTCGGCCAGGCCCGCAAGGCGGGCGACACCGCGGCGGCCGAAGCGGCACAGGAGAAGAGCAAGGCGATCGGCGAGCAGGAGGCCAAGCTCGCCGCGGAAACGAACGCGCTCGAAACCGAACTGCGCGACCGCATGCTGCGTATCCCGAATACGCCCGACCCCGCCGCGCTCGTCGGCAAAAGCGAACACGACAACCAGGTCATCCGCAGCGAGCCGCTGCCCGACTACGCGCAGCACCAACGCGTCCCGCACTGGGAGACGGGCGCCGCGCTCGGCATCCTCGACCTCGAACGCGGCGCCAAGGTCAGCGGCTCGATGTTCGCCGTGTTCCGGGGGATGGGCGCCACGCTGTCGCGTGCGCTGTGTCAACTGGCGATCGACCGCAACGCCGATGCCTACGAAGAGATACGGCCTCCGACCATGGTGCGCACCGACACCCTCGTCGCGACGGGGCAGTTGCCCAAGTTCGTCGACGACGCCTACCACGTCGAGCGCGACGACCTGTGGCCGATTCCAACCGCCGAGGTGCCGCTGACGTCGCTGTATCGCGAGGAGGTGGTGGCCGAGGCGGACCTGCCCATGCGGCTGATGGCGTACTCGCCCTGTTACCGGCGCGAGGCCGGGGCCGCGGGCAAAGACACCCGCGGCCTGCTGCGGGTGCACGAGTTCGACAAGGTCGAGATCCTCGCGCTCGTCACCGCCGACCAGGCCGAGAAGATGCACCAGGAAATACTCGATCGGGCCATCGGCACCCTCGCTGCGCTCGGCCTGCCCTACCGCGTACTCGAGATTTGCACCGGCGACCTGGGTCAAAGCCACGCCCGCCAGTTCGACGTCGAGATCTACGCGCCGGGAGTCGACCGGTGGCTCGAAGCCAGCAGCGTCAGTTGGTTCACCGACTACCAGGCCCGTCGCGCGAACATCCGCTACCGCAGCGACAAGGGCCCGGCCTTCGTGCACACGCTGAACGGGTCTGCGCTGGCCGTGCCGCGCGTGCTCGCTGCGATCCTCGAGCAATATCGCAACGAAGACGGTTCGGTCACCGTTCCCGACGCACTGCGGCCGTACACGCGGGGCGTCGAGCTCATCACTCGGCGTTAACCGTTGTTCATCTTTCGTTCACTCAATCGAGGGTGAACGTTCGGATTGCCTCCTTAACGTGAACGGCATGAAGACACGTCAGATTGTGCGCATCGGCGCGCTCGTGGTTGCGGGAACCATCCTCACCGCCGCGTGCAGCTCCAAGGACGCCGACAAGACCTCCTCCGATACGACGACAAAGACCGACGACACGGTCAAGGGCCTGTCGATCGACTACAGCAAGCTCGCAGCGACGCTCAACGCGTCGGGTTCCACCTTCCAGGCCGCACTCGAGGAGGCCGCGATCGCGACCTTCCAAGAGCAGGCGCCCAACGTCACCATCAACTACGCCGGCGGCGGCTCGGGCAAGGGCAAAACTGACCTCCAGGGCGGCGCCGCCACCGACTTCGCCGGCACCGACAGCCTCGTGAAGCCCGGAGACAAGCCGCTCTACAAGAAAGGCGAGTTGCTCTACTTCCCGATCGCGGCCGCGCCGATCACCGTCGCCTTCCAGCTCGAGGGCGTATCGAAGCTGCAGATGAGCGCCGAAACGATCGCCAAGATCTTCCAAGCCGAGATCACCAAGTGGGACGACGCCGCCATCAAGGCCGACAACCCCGACGCCACCCTTCCGGCGACGCCGATCGTGATTGTGCACCGCGCCGAGGGCTCGGGCACCACGTCCAACTTCACCGGCTTTCTCAACAAGGCCGCGCCCGCCGCATGGAAGCTCGGCAAGGGCGACACCGTGAACTGGCCGACGTCGAGCCAGGCCGGCA
>JACCXE010000019.1 GCA_013697265.1 Actinomycetota bacterium
GGCGGCCAGCAACCGCGCCGGGGCCGGTCCGACGGGGCCTTTCTCGTCGACCGCCGTCGGCGGGCGGATCATTCGGGTCGCTGTGAAGCCCAGGAGCGCGGCGGTCAGCAACATCAGGATGTGGCCGTCTCCCGGCACCTCGCGCGACGACAGCGACCCGATGACCGAGCCCGCCACGCCAGCCGGTACGGCCCAGGCAACGATGCGCCAGTCCACCAAGTCCTCCCGCATGTAGCGCGCGGTGCCAATGACCGCACTGGGCAGGATCGACGGCAGGGTGGTGCCGACCGCGATCGTGGCGGACGCGCCGAGGGCGCGGATCGCCGGTGTCGAAATCACGGCGCCGCCCACCCCGAACGCGCCGGACAGTGCGCCAGTCGCCAACCCGGCGACGAGCGTGAGCGCGTCGCGAAGCGGCCCCGGATCCATCACCCTTGTCTAGCCTTGACGCTTGTGGCCGCCGCACCTTCCATCGATGCGCTTCGCTCCACCGTGAGCGACCTGGTCGCGTTGACCGCCAACCGCGCGCCGCGAGATCTGTCGCTGTCCCCACGAGGTGATTGGAGCGCGGCGCAGGTTGCTGCGCACATGGCGGACGCCGAACTGGTCTACAGCGTGCGCATTCGGATGGTGCTCACCGACGAAAACCCCGCGCTCGTCGGCTACGACGAGCAGGCGTGGGCCTCGCGTCTCGGCGTGTGTGACCTCAACGTGGGTGGGTCGGTCGGACGTTTCCGTCTCTTGCGCGATGCGAACCTGCGCTTGCTCGAGTCACTCGAAGAAGCCGAGTGGTCCCGGCTTGGCACTCATCTCGATCAAGGCGAACTCTCGATCGCGACCATGGTCGACAAGCTCATCGCCCACGATCGTGAGCACCTGAGTCAGATCCGCAAACTCCTGCCCTGACCACCCGGACTGTGCATTCTTATCCACGCGAGATGTGGATAAGAACGCACAGAACTTGCTAGTAGATCTCGAGCAAGCCGGCTGCGCCTTGGCCGCCGCCGATGCACATAGTGACGACGCCCCATTTGGCTCCGCGGCGCTTGCCTTCTTGCAGGATGTGTCCTGCACACCGCGCGCCGGTCATCCCAAAGGGGTGGCCGATTGAGATAGACCCGCCGTTCACGTTGTACTTCTCGGGGTCGATGCCGAGGGTGTCGCGTGAGTACAGGCACTGGCTGGCGAAGGCCTCGTTGAGTTCCCACAAGTCGATGTCGTCAACCTTGAGGCCATGGCGCTCAAGCAGGCGGGGTACGGCGAAGACCGGACCGATGCCCATTTCGTCGGGCTCGCAGCCCGCGATCGCCCAGCCCTTGAACGCCCCGAGGGGCTCGAGGCCACGACGCTCGGCCTCGGCCGCTTCCATCATCACAACCGCGGCACCGCCGTCGGACAGCTGGCTGGCATTGCCGGCGGTGATGAACTTGCCCTCGCCCTTCACCGGCGGCAGCTTGGCCAGGCTCTCGAGCGTTGTCTCAGGACGGTTGCACTCGTCTTTGTCAACTACGTAGTCGACGAAGGACTCCTCCTTCGTCTCCTTGTTCACGAGCTTCTTCGTGGTCGGCATCGGCACGATCTCGTCTTCGAACTTGCCTGCGGCCTGCGCGGCCGCGGTGCGCTTCTGTGACTCGAGCGCGTACTCGTCTTGGTACTCACGACTCACGCCATAACGTTCGGCGACGATATCGGCCGTGTCGATCATGGCCATGAAGATCGCCGGGTATTCCTCGACGAGCTTGGGGTCGACGCCGCCGATGCCACCGCCGGGCTGCGAGATGGCTTCGACGCCGCCAGCGACCACGACGTCGGCGCCGTCTTGCTTGATGTAGTTGGCCGCCAGCGCGATCGCGTTCAGGCCCGACGAGCAATGACGTTGGACCGTCGACCCGCCGGTGGTGACAGGCAGACCGGCAAGTAGGCCCGCGAGACGTGCCAGGTTGGCCGAGCCGTGGGCGCCGTTGCCGAGGTAGACGTCTTCGACCGCTTCGGGCTCGACGCCCGACTTCGCTACTGCGTGCTTGATCGCGTGCGCAGCCATCGACATGGCAGGCGTGTTGTTGAAACCGCCGCGATTGGACTTGGCCAGCCCAGTGCGGGCGTACGAGACGATGACTGCTTCGCGCATGGCGTGATTCTCCTCAACTCAGAATTGACCGGGGGAGCGTAGCGCCCAACCTTTCGCCGCCGTTCGCCGCGCCGTTACCTAAAGGCAACAAGTCGGTTCACTCGCCGCGTCAGCCTTCTCTTACGTGATTCGGCGTCTGGAACGACTACGAACCCCGCAACTCCTCGGCGCCCTGAGCGTCGTCTCAGGAGTATCGGTGTGCGCCGACGCGTTGAGCCCGCTGCTGATTACGCATATGCCGCTCGCGCTAGTCGCCGCGTCGCCCCGCTCGATGTATCTCGTCGCGATCACCCACCGCGTCCCGCTGGTGCTGCTCGTGCCGCTGGTGACGCTGCGGCTGTGCCTGACCGACCCTGTTCACTTCGAACTCGGACGGCGCATCCCGATGCGGCCCCGCGCCCGGCGCTTCGCCGACGCAATCCCGGGCATCGGTCTTCTCTTCGCGGTCGCTGCGTGGCCGGTGTCGCACACGCTGCTCGCAGCCGGCGCCGGAGCGGCACCGCGCCGCCGCATCGCTGCGGCCGACGTCGTTGGCACGCTGTGCCGCGTCTTGGTCCTGTGCGTGGTGATGGCTCGGATGGACTCGGTGGTCGCGGCAGCCCGGGTGGCGTCGCACTTTGCGCCGCTCGCCTGCGTGTCGTTCGTTCTCTACGCCGGTGCGGCCGTTGGGTTAGGGCGTGGACGCCGGTTCCGGCGCGGCGTCCGGCTTTGGCTTCTTCGGCGGCGGCGGACGCATAAGGCGCGGCGCTTCAACCGCGGTATCGGGCCAGCGGTTTCTGCTTACGCGTGCCAGTCGATGTAAGAGCTTGATTGCGCCCGGGTCTTCGTCGCCCGGGCGACCGATCAGCGATCCGTCTTCGAGCATCTTGACGAGGATTTCGCGACCGAGGTCGGTGCGCACGATCGTCAGCGTCCAGTCGTTGAACTCGCCGATTCCACCGGTGGAAATGTCAGCGTGTTCGGCCGCGAAGTCGGGGCAGGTCTTGCAGCCTTCACGCGTCCAGGCGTGGCACTCCTTGAGATTGACCTCGTGGTAGTCGCCGTTCTTCATCCAGATCTGGAACACCCCCTTGATGTTCATCTTCACCATGTCGGCCTTCTTCAGGCCGTACTTGGCTTCGAACAACTCCTCGAAGATCGCATCGTCGAAGGTCTTCGAGCACAGCAGGCCGATGTTCAACGCGAAACGCCGTGCCGGCTTGCCCGCCTTGCGCGCGCTCATGACGGGCGGCACCGACGAATGGCAACTCATGCCCACGAGTGCGAGCTTCTCAGCGCCTCCTTCGACTGCTTCTTTGTACGCCATGGGCGTGGCGCTGTACGTGTACCGGCTACCGGCCGCGGCGAGGATCTCTTCCTTGTTGCGGGCCACTCCAGGAATGGCCTTCCACGTGCTGCCATCACCCTCGACGTAGCTGACAAGTGCGGCGTCGATGTAGCCCTTCTCGAGGCACCAAATGAGCATCGCTGACACGACGCCGCCGTCTTGGCCCATCTTGTGCACCATGTCGTCGGACGCACGGGCGAGGATGATGTCCTTGCTGATGCCGTCGATCTCGTCGATGGTGCGAGTGCGGCCGAACATGAAGTCGTCGATCTCGGTTTCCCATGTGCGGAAGCGCGGGCATGCGCGCGTGCACGAGGTACAGCCCTTTTCGCCGTGAATGCAGTTGTCGGGCCCGAGTTCCTCTTCGAGGTGGAACGGCTTATAGACACCTTCGGTGTCTTTGTACCCGAGCACGTCGTGCGGACAGGCAACCACGCACCCCGAACACCCCGTGCACAAGCCCGAGGTCACAACCTCGGCGTACAGCTCTTTCCACTGGGCGACCCAGCGCTCAGCTTTCGGAGGTGCCGATTCGGTAACCGTCATCGTCCTGGGACGATAGCGACCGCCGTCAAGTCAGCGCCTGTTCGAGGTCGGCGATCAAGTCCGCGACGGCCTCGATGCCGCAACTCAATCGCACGAGCGACGGGTCGACCTCGTTGGTAGTGCCGGCCACCGAAGCGTGGGTCATCAGCGCCGGGTGTTCAATCAGAGACTCGACGGCGCCGAGGCTCTCGGCCAGCGTGAACAAGCGCGTGCGCTGGCACGCAGCCACAGCTGCAGCTTCGCCGCCGGCGTGCAGGAACGACACCATCCCGCCGAAGCCGGGGTAGAGCACCTTCGACACGTTCGGGTTGGCCTCAAGGGCAGCCGCGATCGCACGCGCGTTTTCCTGTTGCCGCTCGACGCGGATCGCGAGCGTGCGGATGCCGCGCAGCACCAGCCAGCAGTCGAATGGCGCGGGCACTGCGCCAGCCGCATTTTGTAAGAACCTGATCTTGTCGGCCAACGCGTCGTCGTTTACGACGACGGCTCCGCCGACCACATCGCTGTGTCCGCCGAGGTACTTCGTGGACGAGTGCACGACCACATCCGCGCCCAGCGCCAGCGGTTGTTGCAGTACCGGCGTGGCAAACGTGTTGTCGACCACGAGCAGCGCACCCACCGCGTGCGCGGCTCCGGCCACGGCTGCGATGTCGACGGTGGCCAGTGTCGGGTTGGTCGGTGACTCGCACCACACCATCGAGACCCCGTCGGTAATGGAGTCTTCAACGGCGCGCGGGTCGCCGAGGTCAACGGCGCTGAATCCGAGGCCGTGCTCCGCGTGCACGCGCGCCACAAGACGAAACGTGCCCCCGTACGCGTCGTGAGGGATCACGATCCGCGCGTCGCTCGGCAGCGTGCGCAATACGACGTCTTCGGCCGCTAGCCCGCTGGCGAACGCAAAACCGTGCCGGCCGCCTTCGAGTTCGGCCAGCGCATTCTCGAGCACCTGCCGGGTGGGGTTGCCCGAGCGGGAGTACTCGAAGTCGCCGACGGGGGAGGCCGGACTGTTCTGCGCGTAGGTGGTCGCAAGATGAATCGGCGGCACCACGGCGCCCGTGGTCGGGTCGGTTCCGAAACCGGCGTGAACCACCTTCGTCTCGATTGACTCGGTCATGTCGCGGGCCGGTGCACGAGGAAGTCGAGCAGATCCGAACGCGTGAGGATCCCTACCGGGTGACCGCCGTCGAGCACGAGCAGGGCCGACGCCTGCTCAAAGCGTTGCACCGCAAGCTCGACCGTCTCGCCGATCCCGGCGGTGGGCAGCGGCGGGCTCATCACTTTCTCGAGCGGCCGGTCGAGCACGTCGGGATCTCCGAACGCGGCATCGAGCAGTTCGCGTTCGTGTACCGCGCCGATCACCTCAGCGGCTACCACGGGCGGCTCTTGGCTAAACACCGGCATCTGCGACACGCCGAATTCGCGCAGTATCTGAATGGCCGAACGCACCGTCTCGTCCGGGTGCATGTGCACGAGTTCGGGCAGCTCGCTGCCCTTGCGGTTCAACACGTTGCCCACGGTCTGGCCCGATGAGCCGAGGAAGCCGAAGTCGGCCATCCACCCGTCGTTGTAGAGCTTCGATAGATACCCTCGACCAGAGTCAGGGATCAACACGACCACAACGTCTTCGCTCGACAGTTCCGGGCCGAGGTGGGTCGCAGCCCACACCGCGGTTCCCGCCGAGCCCCCGACGAGAATGCCCTCTTCGCGGGTGACGCGCCGCGCGGTAAGGAACGAGTCGCGGTCGCTCACCATCACGACACGATCGATCACAGCTGGGTCGTACGTTGTCGGCCAGAAGTCCTCGCCGATTCCTTCGACGAGGTATGGCCGGCCCGAGCCGCCCGAGTAGACCGAGCCTTCGGGGTCCGCGCCCACGATCTGGACGTCGGGCTTCTTTGACTTCAGGTAACGGCCGACGCCAGTGATCGTGCCCCCGGTTCCGATGCCGGCGACGAAGTGGGTGACGCGGCCCGCGGTCTGGCGCCAGATCTCGGGACCTGTGGTTTCAAAATGGGCTTGCGGGTTTGCCTGGTTTGAATACTGATCGGGCTTGAACGCGTTCGGGATCTCAGCGGCCAGTCGGGCCGAGACCGAGTAGTAGCTGTCGGGATGCTTGGGGTTGACCGCGGTGGGGCACACGATCACTTCGGCGCCGTAGGCGCGCAGCAACGCGATCTTCTCGTTGCTCATCTTGTCCGGCATGATGAACACGCAGCGATAGCCGCGGCGGGCCGCCACGATCGCCAGCCCCACGCCCGTGTTGCCCGACGTCGGCTCGACGATGGTGCCGCCCGGCTTCAGCAACCCGTCTCGTTCGGCCGCGTCGATCATCGCGACGGCCGGCCGGTCCTTCACGCTGCCGCCGGCGTTCAAAAACTCGAGCTTGGCCACGAGTTGGCACGACAGCCCTTTGCCGATGCGGTCAAGGCGAACGAGCGGCGTGTTGCCGACGAGGTCGAGCAGAGAGTCCGCGACTTCCATCTCTTCCATTCCGCCACGCTAGAACGTGGTCGTGCCCGAGCTTGTCGAGATCGAGGCGTACCGTCGACTGGCGGATCGGGTCGTCGGCCGCACCGTCTCCAAGGTCGACGCCCCCGACTCGTGGTGGATCAAGGACGACAACACACCGCGCAGCCTGCAACGCGCGCTCAAGGGCGTCGCGATCACCGGCACCCGCCGGATCGGCAAGCTTCTGTTGCTCGACACGACCGGGCCGACAATCGGACTGCGCTTCGGCATGACCGGGCGGCTCGCGGTGGACGGCACGGAAGGTGTCGACGAGCTCATCTATTCGAGTAGGCGTAAGGATCCGGCGTGGGATCGCTTCGGCCTGCGTTTCGGGTCACCAGAGGGCGGGTCGCTGATGGTGAATGACCCGCGTCGTCTGGGCGGGGTGATGCTCAACCCCGATGAGTCGGTGCTCGGCCCCGACGCGCTCACCATCACGCTGGCCGAATTCCGGCGCGCCATCGATTCGGCGGCGCCGATCAAAGCTCGGTTGATGGATCAGGCGCGACTGGCTGGTGTGGGCAATCTCACCGCTGACGAAGCGTTATGGCGCGCCGGCGTCGATCCGCGTCGTGCCGCGCGTTCTCTGGAGAAAGACGAACAAAAGCGCCTGCACAAGCACATGGTCAAAACCCTGAAGGACCTTGACGTCCGCGGCGGCTCGCACACCGGCGACGTGATCGAACACCGCGTCGCGGGCGGCCGCTGCCCCAACGACGGGGCCGAGATGATCAAGGCGACGGTCGGGGGCCGCACCACTTGGTGGTGCCCCCAACATCAGTTTTAACTGAGCGCTCGTTGTTGGAACTGCTTGGCGCCGTTGTCGATCACGGCGTCATGGCCGGCTTTCGCGACCGGATACAGCACGGTCGACAGCATCTTCAAGAACGGTGAACTGGGCGCGAGTTGCGAACGGATCCATACGTCGGACGCCTGGCCCCGTTCCTCGAGGTCGATCCAGGCCCCGCCGGTGATGTCGCCCCGCAGGCTGGCTTCGACGTGGGTTTCGGGTACAACGACGTCGAACTTCATTGTGAACGCGACGGTGTAACGCAGCGGCGCCACGATCTCGCATTTCCAGATCTCGCCCGCCGCCAGCGCGTCGGCCTCAAACGTCTTGAGCCACGGCCACCACTGTTGATAGGCCTCAACCTTCGCCATGGCGGTCCACACTGCGGACACGTCTGCGTCGAAGGGCAAACGCTTATCGGTGGCGAGCTGCATATGTGAGTGTGACATTCGTCCACGACGCCGTCGTGTCGACGGACGTAGCCTCGTCTTGTGTCTAACGACCACGTGGGAACCGCACCCCGGAGCCTGCCGCTGATCCTCGCTCGCGAGTTGGCGGCCAACCTGGCCACGCCGATGTTTCTCATCGACGCCGACGGACTGGTGGTGTTCTACAACGAAGCCGCCGAGCTCATGCTCGGCAAGCAGTACTCGGAGATGGGCACCATCGGCGCGAACGACTTCGGTGACATGTTGAAACTCGAAGACCTCGACGGCACGCCGTTGCGCAAGCGCGACTCACCCTCGGGCGTCGCCTTCCTGTTGCGCGAACCCGCGCACCGCCGGCTGGTCGCAACCACACTCGGAGGCAACCGTCGCGCCACGTTCGAAGTGACGGCGTACCCACTCTTTGGACGCACCGGTGACATGCACGGCGTTCTCACTGTGTTCTGGGAGGCCACTTCGTGAGAGTGCGTGTGTGGGGGTGCCGGGGTTCGGTCGCAGCGCCGGGCCCCGACACCATGCGATATGGCGGCAACACGTCGTGTGTCGAGGTGCGGGGCGACAGCGGCGAGGCGATCGTGCTCGACGCCGGCACCGGCATGCGTCCGCTCGGGGTGCAGATGTCGCAAGACGGCGTGAAGGTGATCCACGTATTTCTGACCCACTTGCACATGGATCACCTCCAGGGCCTCGGTTTCTTCCGTCCCCTGTTCAACCCTGAGGCCGAGGTGCACGTGTGGGGCCCGCCGTCACCGGTGCAACCGCTGGCCGACCGCATCGCGATGTACATGTCGCCGCCCCTGTTCCCGGTGCGAGTGAAAGACATCCCGTGCAAGCTCATGTTCCACGATGCGCCGACCGAACCGGTCACCATCGGCGGCCTCACCGTGCGGGCTTCGCTCGTGACCCATCAGGGCCCGACCGTGGGTTACCGCGTGGAAGAGGACGGCAAGTCCATCGTCTACCTACCCGACCACGAGCCCAGCATCGGCGGCATGGACCTGGCCCTGCAGGCGCCCGACTGGATCAGCGGCCACGAACTCGCCCACCGATGCGACGTGTTGCTGCACGACGCGCAGTACGGCGACGACGAGTACCCGCGCCACGTCGGGTGGGGTCACTCGGCGATCGGCCACGTCGTAGCGTTCGCGCAGAAGGCCGAAGTCGAGCG
>JACCXE010000024.1 GCA_013697265.1 Actinomycetota bacterium
GGTGAACCGCTGGTCTTCCCACAACGGCCCATCGAAGGTGATCGCATGGTTGGCCAAACCGACGCCTCCGCCGACGCCGGTGTGACGTGGCTCGAGGACTTCGAGTCTTATCGGAGCGCAAGCGCTAGGGGCGAACGATCACTCCAGCGGCGATCATCGTCTGCTTGGCCTCGCGCACCGTCACTTCACCGAAGTGAAAGATGCTGGCCGCGAGCACGGCGTCGGCTCCGCCCTCGAGTGCGCCTTCGACCAGGTGGCCTACGTGGCCGACGCCACCGCTGGCGATCACCGGCACGTCAACAGCGCCGACGACGGCACGGGTCAGCGGCAGGTCGAAGCCGTCGCGCGTGCCGTCGCGGTCCATGCTCGTGAGCAGAATCTCGCCCGCGCCGAGTTCGGCGCACCGCACCGCCCATTCAATGGCGTCGAGCCCAGTGTCGCTGCGTCCGCCGTGGGTGAACACCTCGTAGCCCTCGGGGCCCATCGCCCGGCTGCGGGCGTCGATGGCGACCACCACACATTGCGATCCGAATTCCGTCGCGATGCCGCGGATCAGACCCGGGTCCTTCACTGCCGCGGTGTTCACGCCGACCTTGTCGGCACCGGCGCGCAACAAGCGGCGGGCGTCGTCGACGGAACGGACACCGCCGCCGACCGTCAACGGGATAAACACCTGCTCGGCGGTGCGGGCCACGACGTCGACCATGGTGTTGCGCTGATCCGACGACGCGGTGATGTCGAGGAAGGTCACTTCGTCGGCGCCTTCGGCGTCGTAGCGCGCCGCCAACTCGACGGGGTCGCCCGCGTCGCGCAGGCCGACGAAGTTCACGCCCTTCACCACGCGGCCGGCGTCGACGTCGAGGCACGGGATCACCCGCACTACCCGCACGCCGCCACGCCTTCGGCCACGCTGAACTTGCCTTCGTAGATAGCGCGGCCCGTGATCGCGCCGGCCAGCCTGCGGCCGTTGACGTCGATTTCGGCCAGAGCGTTGAGATCGGCGAGCGACGCCACACCGCCCGACGCGATCACCGGCACGTGGGTGAGCGTCACGGCTCGTTCGAGGCCTTCGAGGTCGGGGCCCGATAATTGGCCGTCGGTCGCAATGTTGGTGACGATGAACGCAGCGACGTTGACATCGCTGAAGGTTGCGATCACGTCGTCGACGCGCTGGTCGGTCTCCTCGAGCCAGCCCCGCACCGCGATCCGTCCTTCGCGGTGGTCCAGGCCGATGGCAACCCGACCGGGGTAAGCGCGCACGAGGCGCTTGGCTGCGTCGGGGTCGCTGATCGCAAGCGAGCCGAGCACGACGCGGCGCACGCCGGCCTTCAGCGACGAGTCGTCGACCTGTCCCCCGCCCGCCTGCACGGGCACGCCAACCGCGGCGGCGATGTCTTTAATCGTCTGCGCGTTGAGTGGCCCGTCGCCCTTGGCCGCGTCGAGGTCGACGACGTGGATCCACGGAGCGCCCTGGGCGGCGAAGTTCTTCGCCACCGCGATCGCGTCGTCGCCGTAATGGGTCTCGCGGTCGTAGTCGCCCTGCGCGAGCCGCACGATGCGCCCGCCCCGCAGGTCGATCGAGGGATACAGGTCCATCACACCGCCGCGGACAGGTTGGCCTCGCAGCGCGTGGCGAAGGCGCGCAGCAGCGCAAGACCGGCGGTGCTCGACTTCTCGGGATGGAACTGCGCGGCCCAGAGGTTGCCCCGCTCGACCGCGGCCACCACTTCGCCGCCGTAGTCGCACACACCGACGACGTCGTCGCTCATGGGCGCGGCGAACGAGTGCACGAAGTACACCCAGGGGTCGGGGCCGAGGGCGTCGAGCAGCGCGGAGGCCGCCCTGCGGCCCGCAGGCGCCACGACGCGGTTCCACTGCATCTGCGGATGCTTCACGCCCGCGGGCAGGCGAGCCAGGTCGCCGGGAAGCACACCAAGGCCGCGGATACCGGGCGACTCTTCCGAGCCCTCGTAGAGCAACTGCAAGCCGACGCAGACGGCGAGCAAGGGGGTGCCGGCGTCGACGGCGTCGAGGGCGGCGCGGTCAAGCCCTGTCGCCCGCAGCGCGTACATACACGCGCCGAACGCGCCCACGCCGGGCAACACCACGCCGTCGGCGCCGCGGGCGGCCTCCGCCGTGGTGACGAGTTCAGCGTCGGCGCCGACGTGCACCAGCGCCTTGTAGACCGAGCCCAGGTTGCCGATGCCGTAGTCGAGAACCGCGATGCGGCTCACAAGCTGCCTTTGGTGGACGGAACACCTGTGCCCTCTACCCGCACGGCGTCGCGCAAGGCGCGGGCCACGCCCTTGAAGCTGGCCTCGATGATGTGGTGGGTGTTCCGGCCGCTGCGGGTTCGGATGTGCAGCGTGAACATGGCCGCCATCGCGAAGGCGCGCCAGAACTCTTCGGCCAGCTGCGGGTCGAACCCGGGCGTGCCGATGAGGTTGCGGTCGTCGAAGGCGAAGTCGACCTCGTAGACGAGGAACGGGCGCCCGGACAGGTCGAGCGCGACCTCGACCAGCGCTTCGTCGAGCGGCACCATGTTCGACGCGAACCGGCGCACGCCGGCCTTGTCGCCCAGTGCTTCGCGCACCGCCTCGCCGAGCGCGATGCCGACGTCTTCGACGGTGTGATGCGCGTCGATCTCAAGGTCGCCCACGCACTCGATCGCGAGGTTCATGCCGCTGTGCTTACCGAGCTGGCTCAGCATGTGGTCGAAGAACGGCAGGCCCGTCGAAGCGCCGGCCTCACCCGTGCCGTCGATCTCGACAGCCAGGCTTATCTTGGTTTCCTTCGTCTCGCGATTGCGCGACGCGAACCTGCTCATACCAGTGCCTCCGTAAGGGCGTTGAGAAATCTCGTGTTTTCGGCGGGCGTGCCGACCGTGACGCGCAGGCAGCTGTCGAGACCGGGCCACGACGAGCAGTCACGCACCAGCACCGACGAGTCGACCAGCTTCTGCCAGATCGACTTGCTGTCGCCGGTCTGCGGGCGAAAGAGGATGAAGTTGGCCTGCGACGGCCACAGATCGACGGGCAGCGCGGCGAGGCCGGCAACGATCCGTCCCCGTTCCTCGACGATGGACGCCACGCGGGCATTCATCTGGTCGCGGTAGTTGAGCGCGAGCAGCCCGGCCGCTTGCTTCACGATGTCGAGGTGGTACGGCAGCGCTACCGCGTCGAGCGCTTCGATCACCGAGACGGGAGCGATCGCATAGCCGAGGCGCATGCCGGCCATGGCCCAGGTCTTCGAGAACGTGCGCACCACTACGACTCGGTCGTCGTCGTTGACGCGCTCGATCGCCGACCAGGCCGAGAACTGACCGTAGGCCTCGTCGACCACCACGAGGCCGTTCGACGCGGCCAGCGCGGCGTCGAGCACCTCGGGCGACTCGATCATGCCGGTTGGGTTGTTGGGCGAACACAGGAACACGATGGTGGGGTCCGCGGCGCCCACCGCCGCCGTCACCAGCGCAGGATCAAGCGAGTAGTAGTCGTCGTTGCGGGTGGCGGTGATCACCTTGGTGCCGGTGATTTTGGAAATGTGGCTGTGTAGTGCGTAGGTCGGTTCGAACACGAGCGCGCTGCGGCTCGGCCCGCCGAAGGCAAGAAGCAGGCACTGCAACACCTCGTTGGACCCGTTGGCCGCGAACACCTGGTCGGCCCGCACACCATGGAACGCGGCGATCGCGGCCCGCAGCGCGGTCGCGGAGCGGTCGGGATACCGGTGGAACTCGGCGGTGGTTACGAACTCGGCGAGGGCCGCCACGAATTCAGGCGGGGGGCCCTCGGGTGACTCGTTGGTGTTGAGGCGCACTTCCACGTCGACTTGCGCCGAGTGGTAACCCTGCATCAGGCCGAGGTCGGGCCGCACTTCGACCGTCATCGGTTGCTCCGCATCTTCACCGACAGCGCGTGGGCCGACAGCCCCTCGGCCTCGGCCAACGCCACCACGTGGGGCGCGACGCGCGACAGCGCCGCTTCGTCGAGCGACACCACGTGAATCGCCTTGAGGAAGTCATCGACGCGCAGTGCCGAGGCGAAGCGCGCCGACCCGTAGGTAGGCAGCACGTGACTAGGCCCGGCGATGTAGTCGCCCACACTCGCGGGGGCGAAGGCGCCACAGAACACGGCACCGGCGTGGCGGACCAAGGGCAGCAACGCATCGGGGTCCGCCGACATCAACTGAAGGTGCTCGGGCGCGATCGCGTTCGCGACTTCGATGGCCTGTTCGGGCCCGTCGACCAGCGCCAGGTAACAGTTCGCTGCGAGGTTTGCTTCGATCACGTCGCGACGCGGCGCGTCGGCCACCAAGCCGGTCATGGCGGACTGGATGCGGTCGGCCGCTTCTTCGGACCACGCGATTAGCCAGGCCAGGCCGTCGGGGCCGTGTTCGATCTGCACGATGAGGTCGATAGCGGCAAGGTCGGGCGGCGTGGTTTCGTCGGCCACGACCACCACCTCGGACGGGCCGGGAAACGACGACGGCACCCCAACCAGTCCGGATGCACCAACTTGTCGCTTGGCCTCGCTCACGTAGATGTTGCCGGGCCCGACGAGCACGTCGACCGGGCTGACCGACTCGGTGCCGTAGGCCATCGCGCCGACGGCTTGCGCCCCTCCGATTGCGTACACCTCGTCGACGTTGGCGAGCGCGGCGGCGGCGAGGATGCCTTCAGCGATGGCGCCGCCCGGGCCGGGCGATGTGCACAGGATCACTTCGGGCACGCCGGCGACGCGCGCCGGGATCGCCGTCATCAAAACGGTCGAGATCAGCGGCGCCAGCCCGCTCGGCACGTACACCCCGGCCCGGTCGACGGGGCGGAACAGCTCGCGCAACACGATGCCGTCGGTTTCGTGGCGGGTGTCGTCACGCAACTGGCTGCGGTGGTAGCTGACGATGTTGGCGCGAGCGGCCTCAAGTGCTTCCCGCAGCAGTGGCGAGATCGATGCCAACGCGGCCTGCATGTCCGCCTCGGGCACCCGAAGTTCCTCAAGCTCGACCTTGTCGAACTCCTGGGTGAAGCGCCGCACCGCCGCGTCGCCCCCGGTGCGTACGGCCGCGAGAATCTCGGCGACCGCAGCGGTCGGCGGCTCGGTGGCTGCCTGCGGCCGAGGCAGCGTCGAGCGAAGTCCGTCGAGGGACGCGCCGCGCAGATCGATCCGGGCCAACATGAGACGGTCAAGTCTACGAGCACCGCCTTGAATGGCCCTACCTAATAGCGGGCAGACTCAGGCCATGGCCGACGCCGAGCTGTCTTCGCTCTCCTCAACCCTCGACGACCTTCGCCGCCGCATCGAGGTCCGAGCCGAAGCCCACCAGGCCGCGGGCGACGAAGAAATGGCGGTGGATCTCTACGAGGTCGAGCGCTCTCTCGCCACTGCCCTGCGCCGCCTAAGCAGGCTGGTGTCGAGCCGTTAGGCCTTCGTGGGTTCGGCTGACGGGCAATAGTCGACCAGCGGGCAGGCCGAGCACTTCGGGCGGCGGGCCACGCAGATGGCGCGGCCGTGCAGGATCATCCGTAGCGAGAAGGCGCCCCAGTCCGCGGGCGGCAACATCGCGCCCAGCGCGTGCTCGGCCTTCACCGGGTCGACCTCTTGGGTGAGATCGAGGAGCCTGCTGATACGCCCGACGTGGGTGTCCACGGGAAGGCCGGGCAGGCCGAAGGCCACCGAGCGCACCACGTTGGCGGTTTTGCGGCCCACACCCGGCAGCGCCGTGAGCTCCTCCATCGAAGTGGGCACCTCGAGGTTGTGGCGTTCCATCAACGCTGCGGCCATCCCGGCCAGGCTCTTGGCCTTGTTGCGGAACAGCCCCAGCGTTTGGATCAACGGCTCGATTTCCTGGGGCGACGCGCCCGCCATCGACGCCGCGTCGGGGTACACGGCGAACAACCCCGGCGTGGCCTTGTTGACCATCTCGTCGGTGCACTGCGCCGAGAGGATCGTGGCCGCGAGCAACTCGAAGGCGTCGTTGTGGATGAGCGCGCACACGGCGTCGGGGTACGCGGCCTTTAGCCGTTCGTTGGTCAACTTGGCCCGCCCCGCGGCGGACCTCGGTTTGCCCATGGGTGAAACCTAAACCGCGCCTGTGACACCCACGATCGAGCCGATCCCGTAGGCGATGGCCGCGCTGATCGCGGCGAGGCCAACTTGGCGCGCGGCCGTCTTCCAGGGCTTGCCGCCGGTGAAGCGCGCCAGTATCACGCCGACGGTGGTGGCGCCGATCACGGCGAGCACGCATGACGCCAACACGGCGGCACCGGTGGTGCGGTGAACGGCCAGCCACGGGATCAACGGCACGAACGCTCCGATCACGAACGCGCCGAACGACGCCGCCGCGGCTCGAACCGGCGAGCCCAGATTTTGCGGGTCGACGCCGAGTTCCTCGCGGGCGTGGATCTCCAACGCCTGATCGGGATCGGCCATCAACGCCGTAGCGACCTCTTGGGCCACTTCAGCCCGCACGCCGCGCGACTCGTAAAGCGCCACGAGTTCAGCCAGTTCCTTGGCGGGACGGACGCGCAGCTCGTTGCGCTCGATGCGCAACTCACGCTCGGCAAGTTCGACCTGGGCGCTAACCGACAGGTATTCGCCCACCGCCATCGAGAACGCACCGGCAACCAGTCCGGCCAGGCCGGCCAGTCGCACGACCGACGGCGCGGGGTCGGCGCCAGCCACGCCCAAGATCAGCGACACATTGGACAGCAGTCCGTCGCTCACGCCGAAAATCGCGGCGCGGGCCGTGCCGCCGTTGATGTCGCGGTGGTGATGGTGGTGCTCCGTGGCAATCGCCATACGAAACTCTGGCAGAGTCCGATGGTGCCGTTGTCACGCCACGACCTGAGCTTCGATGATCTCGCCGCGCTGCCCGCGTTGGCGGCACAGCCCGCGTACCGCGCCCGACAGGTGTGGGACGGGCTGTACGCGCAGCTGGGCGACCTCGACGACATCACCGTGCTGTCCAAGGCGCTCCGGGCCGAACTGGCCTCGCAAGCCGAACTGGCGCCCGCTCTGACCGAGGTGCTCCGACAGGAGGCCGACAACGGCACGACCGTGAAGTGGCTGTTCGGCCTCGCCGACGGCCAACAGATCGAAACGGTGCTCATGCACTACCCGGGCCGCACGACCGTTTGCGTCTCGTCACAAGCGGGCTGCGCGATGGCCTGCGGCTTCTGCGCGACGGGCCAAGCGGGTTTTCGGCGTCACTTGACCGCGGGCGAAATCGTCGAGCAGGTCGTGTTGGCCGCCCGTGAAGCGAAGGCGACCGAGCGCCGCCTGTCCAACGTCGTGTTCATGGGGATGGGCGAGCCGCTCGCGAACTACGACGCTACGTGGAGTGCCGTCACGCGGCTGCACGAGTCACTCGGCCTGTCCGCCCGTCACCTCACGATCTCGACGGTCGGCATCGTGCCCGGCATTCACAAGTTGGCGCAGGAGTCGTTGCCGGTCGGTTTGGCGGTTTCGCTGCACG
>JACCXE010000028.1 GCA_013697265.1 Actinomycetota bacterium
GTTGGGCCAGGTAGCTGAGCATGCAGTCCAACGAAGAGGTAACCGTGTCGAGGCCGGCGAGGAAGAAGAGGTAGAGGATGTCTTCCATCTGGTCGTGCGTCAGCTTTTCGCCGTCGACCTCGGCGTCCAAGAGCGTCGTGATGAGATCGTCTTCCGGGGCCGCGGCGCGAGCATCGATGGTCTCGCGCAAGATGGCGTAAATCTCGGTGCCTGTCTTGTTGACCGCCGCGATGCGTTCGTCGTTGTTCGTCACGCCGGGCGGCCGGATGATGCCGTCCTTCAGCTTTACGAACTCCTTCGTGCGCGACACCGGCAGACCCATCACCTGAAGAAACACGGTGGACGGCAACGGCTCGGCCACCGCTTCGTGGAAGTTGCAGAAGCCGTCGCCCTCCACTGCGTCGATGAGGTCGCGCACGACTTGACGGGTGCGCGGCTCGAGTTCGGCCACGGTCTCACGGCCGAACACCGGGTCGAGCAGGCGGCGAAAATACTTGTGCCGGGGCGGGTCGATCTGCAGCGGAATCAGCGGCCGAACCTGGCCGATGTCGACGGCGTCGAGACCCGACGAGTAGATACCGGGGTTGCCGAGCACCTCTTTGACGTCGACCGCGTTGCCGACGATCACCATGTCCATATCCGGCATGTCCAGGACCGGACCCGTCTCGCGCAGCGCCTTGAACAACGGCTGCGGGCGCGCCAGCGACTCGAGGTCCATGCCCTCGACGTCGTCAAAATTCATCATGCCGAGAGACTATCTAACAGTCGTGTCAGCTATCAGGCGTCGGCGCGCACGCTGGTTTTCTCGGCCGGCACGATCGGAGGCGCCGTCTTCCAGTTCGGGATTCCGTCCGCTTCTTGCGCCGCTGGGAACTTGTCCTCGTGAATCTCAGCCCAGTGCGAATGGTTCAACTGGTGCAGCGTGAAGCAGGAATTCAGCGCGTTGTAGAAGCCCTGATTGTCCTGGGTTTCGTTGACCGACTCCTTGATCATGAGGGCGGTCATCGTCGGCAACTTGGCGATACGGCGGGCGAAGTCGAGGGTCCTGTCCTCGAGTTCGGCGCGGGGGAAAACCTTGCTGACCATGCCGAGCTGATGGGCCTCGTCGATGTCGATCGAGTCGCCCGTCAACATCAGTTCCTTGGTCTTGCGGGCGCCGAACTCCCAGGGGTGGGCGAAGTATTCGAGGCCGCACATGCCGAGGCGGGTGCCGACCACATCGGCGAACACCACGTCGTCAGACCCGACAATCAGGTCGCAGGCCCACATCAACATGAGGCCCGCCGCGAACACCGTGCCCTGCACCTGCGCGATCGTGATTTTGCGCAGGTTGCGCCAACGACGGGTGTTCTCGAAGTAGTAGTGCCACTCCTGCAACATGCGCTTTTCTGCACCCTCCCGGGTGCCGCCGTTGATGCCCACCGTCGGATGCGACCCGTACTCGGCCATCGCAACCTTCGAGCCCATGTCGTGACCGGAGGAAAACAGGTCACCGGTGCCGCCGAGGATCACCACGCGCACGTTGTCGTCGGCTTCGGCCCGCAGGAACGCCTCGTCGAGTTCGACGAGCAGGCCGCGGTTTTGCGCGTTCTTCGCCTCGGGCCGGTCGAGCAGGATGCGGGCGATCGTGCCGTCATCGAAGGCCTCGTACTGCAGGAACTTGTAGTCAGACATGGCCGTCACCTTATGGCTATCTCATCGATCAGACCCCAGGCGAGCGCGGTTTCGGCGTCGATTACTTCGCGAGACAGCGTGAGCCGCCGCATCCGCTCGACCCCGATCCGGTTGGTGATGCTGACCGTGCCGCCCGCGCCAGGGATGAGGCCGATGCCGATCTCGGGCAAGGCGATGCGCGTGTCGGGCGCCGCGACCACGCGCGCCGCGAACGCGGGCAACTCGATGCCGCTGCCGTAACAGGCGCCGTGAAGGTAGAACGTGACGCGCGCCGCGATCCGCGCGATCGCGGCGCCGATGCTGGTCTGCAACCGGATGTGGTGCGCCTCGCCGGGCGACGGGAACGTGCCGAATTCGTCGAGGTCGCCGCCGGCGCAGAACGACGGGCCGTTCCCCGAGATCACCACTTCGAGCGACGGATCGGCGTGGGCGACCGCCAACGCGTCGAGCCACTCGTCGCGCATGGCCACGTTCAACGCGTTCCGCACCTCCGGCCGATTCAACCGGACGTCCAAAATGCCCGCCGCGCGCCCAAATGTGACTACGGGTTCGGGAGGCGGGGTGGTGGTGGAGCGGTGGGCGACGGGGGTGGCTGCTCGCCAGGCCTTGAACTCGGGGCCGGCTTGAAGGTGCGAATACACCAGCGACTCTTGGACGAGCCCGTCCTCGATCGAGTCGAACGGGGCGCGATCCATGAGGGCGTCGAACGCAGCGCTGGCCAGGGGCCAGCGCCGGCGCGTTTCGTCGATGGCCGCGTCCACGCAACAATCTTGGTGTGCTCGAAGCCGTCCTGCGTCTGATCGGCGAGCGGGCCCCGATCATGGGCATCGCCGCGCGGGGTCGCGTCAGCGCCGGCGGGGCCACGCATCTGCTGCAAGCGAAGGACGGGTGGATCGCGGTATCCCTCGCCCGTCAAAGCGACATCGACTCGGTCGAGGCCTGGTTGGGCAGCGCAGACTTCGACGCGGTGTCGACCCACTTGCGCGCCGATCTGGTCGCGCAGGCCGAACTGCTCGGCATGCCCGTTGCCGCCGTGGGCGAACACGCGGGCCCCGCGATCGTGCGGCACGCGTACCAGCGAATCGCGCCGACGTGTCGCACCGACGGCACGCGCACCAACCGGGTCGGAGTGATCGACCTGTCCTCACTGTGGGCCGGCCCACTCGCGACCCGGTTGATGGCCGAGGCCGGCGCCTATGTCTTGAAAGTGGAGTCCACCAAGCGTCCCGACGCAGGACGGATCGGTTCGCCCGCGTTCTATCGACGGCTCAACGCACACAAGACGCTCGTCGCGCTCGACCTGTCCACGAAGCCCGGAGTCGACGAGTTGCGCCACCTGATCAACAATGCGGACGTGGTGGTCGAGTCGTCGCGGCCGCGGGCGCTGGAACAACTCGGCATTGTCGCGGCCGACTTCTTGCAACGAGACGACGGCCTGCGCGTGTGGGCCAGCATCACCGGTTACGGGCGCGGTTCGAATCGAGTGGCGTTCGGCGACGACGCTGCGGTCGCCGGCGGACTCGTGCGGCCCGGGCCTGCGTTTATGGACGACGCGCTGGCCGATCCGCTGACCGGTTTGCGCGCCGCATCGGCGATCTTCGAGGCGCTCAAACACGACGAACCATGCGTTCTCGACATCGCCATGGCCGGCGTCGTGCGCGAAGTTGCGGGCACACCCGGGGAGTAACCTGATCGGGATGGAACAGGTCCGCTGGGACGACCGCCCCAAGCTTCGCCGCCCGGTGATGATTGCCGCGTTCGAGGGTTGGAACGACGCAGCCGAGGCCGCGTCCGCGGCTGTCGACTACCTCGGCAACACCTGGTTGGAACGAGGCTTTGCCGAGGTCGACCCCGAGGAGTTTTACGACTTCACGGTCGTGCGCCCCGAGGTGCGCCTGATCGATGGCGTCACCCGCGAGATCAATTGGCGCACCACGCGCTTCACCGTCGCCCACGCCACAGGCTCAACCCGCGACGTCGTGCTCGTGCACGGCATCGAACCCAACAACCGCTGGCGCACCTTCTGCGACAACGTCGTTGCCGTCGCCCAGGAACTCAACGTCGAGCTCGTGCTCACACTCGGCGCCCTCGCGGCCGAGGTGCCTCACACCCGACCGGTGCAGGTAACGGGCACCGGCAGCGACCCCGACCTCATCGACAAGCTGCACCTGCGTCGCTCGCGTTACGAAGGCCTCACCGGCATCGTCGGGGTGTTGCACACCCGCTTCGCGTCCGCCGGTATCAAGTCGGCGTCACTGTGGGCCGCGGTGCCGCACTATGTGAGCCAGCAACCGTCGCCCAAGGCAACACTGGCGTTGGCCCAGCGGGCGTCCGAGATCGTCGGGGCCACGTTGATGGCTACCGACCTCGAGATCGCGGTCGCCTCGTATGAGCGCCAGGTCAACGACATGATCGAGGCCGACGAAGACATCGCCAGCTACGTGCACGGCCTCGAGCAGATCATCGACGACGGCGAGGAAGAGTTTGGTCGCGACCGCCTCGACATCGCAGCCGAGGCCGAGCGCTTCCTACGCGAACAGGGCGGCCGTTGAGCAGTTAGGCCCAGCCGGGCGCGTGGCGCGGCCACGGTCGCGCTTGTTCGAAGATCCGGCCCAGCCGCAACGCCACCTCGTCTTCATGGCGCCGGGCGTTCATCTGCAAGCCCACGGGTAGTCCGTCGGACGTGAGCCCAGCCGGCACCGAGATCGCCGGGTTCCAACACAAGTTGGCCGGCATGCAGAACGGCGTGGTGAGCGCGGGCCCGACTTCTTTGCCCGCGATCACCGACGGAGGCGGACCGGCTGCGGCGAAGGCGGGCACGGCGGTAGTAGGGCAAAGGATCACGTCGACGTTTTCGTACAACGCGGCCCACGACGCTTCGAGGGCGTGGCGGTAGCGAAATCGGCGGGCGATCTGGGGCGCCGTCATCTTCTCGCTCGCCTCGTAGCCCGTCCGCACGAAACCCATCAGGTCGCGGGCCTGGTCGGGCCACATGCCTTCGTCGAGGCTCAGCCACGCGTCGACCGCGCCGGCGCTGAGCCACGTGCGCACCGGATCGGGCATGTCGATCTCGACCCACGCGAACGGTTGGCGGAGAGCGGTGAAAAGGTCGCGGGCGGCTGCCTCGACGATCTCGGCCACCTCCTCGTCGACGGTGCCGAAGCCGAGGTCCGGTGAGTACGCCACGCGCAGGGCGCTGACGTCGAGCGTTTCGATCGCGTCTTCGTACCGGACACTCGGTGGCGGCAACGTGGTGCGGTCGATGTCAGCAGGCCCGGCGGTGACGTCGAGGT
>JACCXE010000068.1 GCA_013697265.1 Actinomycetota bacterium
GCACTACGCCCTCACGCGCCGCACCCCGGAGGTTGATCGCCAGGCGCGCGCCCGGCAGCACCTCAGCGCGCTCGCGGGCAAGGGACTGGAGTTCGCGCGCCAGCACCGGACGGCCCCCGGGAACGACCACGAGGTGTTCGCCGGCGGCCAACGCGCCGTCGACGAGGGTTCCGGTGACGACCAGCCCCGAACCACGGACGCTGAACACGCGGTCGACCCACAACCGGGGTCGGCCGCGGTCGATCGGCGGCGGTGTCGCTGCGAGGCGGCCGAGCGCGTCGCGCAGCGCGTCGAGACCCTCACCGGTGATCGAGTCGACAGCGATGAGGTCGGCTCCCTCGAGAAAGGTGCCACGGACCCGAGCGGCTGTATCGGCCTGAACCATCCGGCGCTGCTCGGCGTCGACCGCCCCAACCTTGGTCAGGGCCACCACGCCGCGAGCAACTCCGACCAACTCGAGGATGCGCAGGTGCTCCTCGGACTGCGGCTTCCATCCCTCGGTGGCGGCGACGATGAACAGACAAGCATCGACGCACCCCACCCCGGCGAGCATGTTCTTGATGAACCGGGCGTGTCCGGGCACATCGACGAAAGCCAACTCGACGCCGGACGAAAGGGTCGTCCAGGCGAAGCCGAGGTCGATCGTAAGACCGCGGGCCTTCTCCTCGGCCAGACGATCAGGCTCCATCCCCGTTAGCCGTCGCACGAGCGTCGTCTTACCGTGGTCGACGTGACCCGCCGTAGCGACTGTGCGCATCAATGAGGCATCTCCGTTCTTCAGTCGATCGCCGCGAACTGCGTTCTAGTTCGGACCCGTTCCCTGGAGCGGCGTCGGATGCTCAGGCCGGTGTCGCGCGGCGACAGATGATGCGGCGCAACGGCAGTCCGATGTCGCAACGCCATCGGCGAGCGACACGGACACCCGTGTCCACCCGATCGTCCGCGACGCCCGGGAGATACAGCGAACGAACAAGGGTCTCGGCTGCCGCGCTGTCTGCGATCGCGTAGCTGAAGCGGCGCCGCTCGTCGGAGACCACGACCAAACCGTGGCGCGCCAGCCTCTCGCGCGGATCTGTGAGTTCGGCTCGGTTTGGATAGTCGAGTCGCGCCACGCGCAACGCCGCGAACAAACGGAGATACCGAAGTCGGTCCGACATGCGCAAAGGACGCTCGACTGGGATCGTGGCGACGAAGACACCGCCGGGCGCCAATACCCGCGCCACCTCTGACAACACCGCGTCGAACGGCTCGACGAGCATCAGCGCCATCGAACAGACCGCCGCGCCCACTGCCGCAGTCGCAATCGGGAGGCGCGCCGCGTCGGCCTGCACCAACGGTCCGGTGCCGCCGAGCGCGGCCCGACCCAATTCGTTCGCGGACATGTCGATGCCGACCCAGTCCACATCGCCGAGCGGGCGGCGCATGGGGCCGCTGCCGCAGGCAATGTCGAGGACCAGCGACGAGACCTCGCGCAACGGCTCGCACAGCCACTCGTAGGGCGTGACGCCCCCCGCCGTCGCGGCCGCGAGTACGTCCTCGGTGATGCCCGCACGGTCACTATGAAACGACGTCAGATACTCCGACCAGGTCGTGCCAGCCCTCACGACAATACAGCCACCTGTCGAGATTCGGAAGGGTAGAAGACGACGCCGACGCTTCCCGGACCGGTGTGGGCGCCCACGCTCGGGCCGATCCGGTAGCGGGCGACGTCGACGCCGTCGGTCGCTGACAAACGCTTGTCGAGTTGGTCGCCGATGTCGAATGACCACACGTCGGAGGTGCCCACCGTCGCCTTGACCCGCGCGCCGGCGCCCGCGCCGCTGTCGCGGACGGCGTCGACCATGAGGGCGGTCGCCTCATCGGGGTTGGCCGCCGAGCCGATCTGGCTGACCGTGCCGTCTACGAGGCTGAGCACCGGAACCGTGAGCGGCTCGCCCGCGAGACTGGCGTCGAGACGCCCGCCGGCCCGCATGAAGTCGAGCCCGCCCACGATGAACACGTTCCCGCACGCGCCGGCGGTGCGTTCGGCGATCGCCATGACCTCCGCCGCCGCAGCGCCTTGCGCGGCGGCACCGGCCGCCTCGATCGCCGCCGCGCCAACCACGAACGACGCCGCGCCCGTGTCGACGAGGTGAACCGGAACATCCGCTTCGCGGGCAGCGAGGTGCGCGGAGTTCAGCGTCCCGGACACCGTCGAGCCGATATGTACCGACACGATCTCGGTCGCACCGTGCTGCGCCAGGAGACGGTACGCATC
>JACCXE010000087.1 GCA_013697265.1 Actinomycetota bacterium
GCCCAGCTTTGGTACGGCCGGGGCCTTCGGCGGGGTGACCACGTAGCGATCTTGTTGCACAACCAGGTCGAGTATTTCGACGCGGTGTGGGCCGCGATGCGCAGCGGCCTGTATTACACGCCGGTCAACTGGCACTTGACCGCGCCCGAGGCGAATTACATCGTCGAAGACTGCGGCGCCCGCAGCGTGGTCGCGTCGCAAGCGCTGGCCGATGTGGCGGCCGAGATCACCGTCGAAGTGCCGTTGATGGTCGGCGGCGCGGTAGCTGGGTGGGAGCCGTATGAGGACGCGGTCGCGTCGTATCCGGCCACGCCGCTCGACGACGAGCCCGAGGGTGCGGGCATGTTCTATTCGTCGGGCACCACCGGCGTGCCCAAGGGAATCCTGTTCCCGTTGCGGGAGGCCAAGATCAGCGAGCCGTCGCCGTTGATAGCGTACAAGTCGCCTATTCAGAGCGACCACAACACGATCTATCTGTCCCCGGCGCCGATGTACCACACGGCGCCTGTTGTCTTCTGCTCGTCGGCCCACCGCGTGGGTGCGACCACGGTCGTGATGGAGAAGTGGGATCCTGAGAACGCGCTGCGCTTCATCGAGCAGTACAAGTGCAATCGGGCGCAGTTCGTACCGACGATGTTCGTGCGCATCCTGAAGCTGCCCGACGAGGTGCGGTTGCAGCACGACCTGTCCTCGTTGGAAGTGGTGTTCCATGCGGCGGCGCCGTGCCCCGTCGACGTGAAGCGCAAGATGATCGACTGGCTCGGCCCGATGATCTGGGAGTACTACGCGGGGTCAGAGAACGTCGGCTCCACGTTGATCTCGCCCGAGGAGTGGCTGGCCCATCCGGGGTCGGTCGGCCTGCCCCGCATGTGCACGGTGCACATCTGCGACGACGACCACAACGAGTTGCCCATCGGCGAGGTCGGCCGGATCTGGTTCGACACGCCCCTGGCCCGTTTCGAGTACCACGGCGACGAAGAGAAAACGCGCAAGGCGCGCTCGCCCGAGGGTTGGTACAACCTGGGCGACGTCGGCTACCTCGACGCCGACGGCTACCTCTACTTGACCGATCGGGTGTCGTTCACAATTGTTTCCGGTGGCGTGAACATCTACCCGCAAGAGGCCGAGAACGTGCTGCTGGGCCATCCCGCCGTCGCTGACGCCGCCGTGTTCGGCGTGCCCAACGAGGAGTTCGGCGAAGGGGTGAAGGGCGTGGTGCAGTTGTTGGACGGATCACTCGGCTCGGCTTCGTTGGAAGCCGAGCTGCTCGCGTTCTGCCGGTCGCAACTGGCCGGGTTCAAGTGCCCGCGCTCGATCGACTTCATGGACCAGTTGCCCCGGCAAGACACGGGCAAGCTCTACAAGCGTTTGCTGAAGGACCGGTACTGGGGCGACCGCACCTCGCGGATCGTCTGAGCGATCCGCGAACGGACTGCTCCTGGCCATGGGCCGAAACTAACGTTCGGGTCGATGAAGCGCGAGGTGAGTTTTCCGTCGTTCACGCCCACGAGTGGCGAATTGATCCAGTACGCCGCGTCGAAGTATGGCGACAAGACGTTCGCGGTGTTGGGCGACCAGCGCGTGTCGTTCGCCGCGATGGAACACCAGTCCTCCGTGTTGGCCCGCGGCCTGCTCGCGGCGGGCGCGGGCAAGGGAACCCGCGTCGCGTTGCTGGCGCCGAACGGCCCCGAATGGATCGGCGGGTGGCTCGCGGCGACGCGTATCGGCTGCGTGGTCGCGCTGCTCAACACCTATTCGAAAGCGCGCGAGCTCAGCTATCTGCTTCGCCACTCCGACGCACAGATGGTGCTGATGGTCGACGGCCACCTCGGCCACAACTATCTCGAACGCATGGAGCAGGCCGCGCCGTCGATCGTCGGCCAGCAGAACGAACACATCCTGATCGCCGAGTTGCCGTACCTGCGTTCGGTGTGGACCTGGGAGACGCAAAGCGGTTCCGCGGAACCGTTTTCGTGGTGCGCTCCGGTCACCGAACTTGCGGGCCGGTTCGACACGGTGCCCCAAGAAGTGTTCGACGCGGTCGAGGCTGAGGTCACGCCGGCCGATCCGATGGTCGTGATCTACTCGTCGGGTTCCACCGCAGATCCGAAAGGCGCGATCCATACGCACGGTCCCGCCGTTCGCCACGCCCACAACCTGTGGCAGATGCGCGACCTGACTTCGGACGACGTGCTGTACACGCCGATGCCGTTGTTCTGGGTCGGCGGTATGAGCTTCACGCTGATCGCAGCAATGCACGCCGGGGCCGCGCTCGTGTTCGAGAACCAGTTCGACCCGCCCACCACGCTTGAGCTCATCGAGCGCGAGCGGGTCACGCAGGTCCTGGGCTGGCCGCACATGGCCAAGGCGTTGGCCGATCACCCCGACTTCCAAACGCGTGACGTGTCGTCGCTGCGCACCGCGAGTTCGGCCGGGGCGTTCTTGTTGCCACCCGATCGCCGCGCCGAGGCCGAACTGCCGCGGGCGAACTCATTGGGCATGACCGAAACGCTGGGTCCGCACACCTACGACCACCGCGACAGCATCCTGCCCGACGACAAGACCGGTTCATTCGGTCCGACGGTGCCCGGCGTCGAGCACAAGATCGTCGATCCGTTGACGGGGCTCGATCAAGCCGTCGGCGAGTCAGGCGAGTTGTACATCCGCGGCTACTCGTTGATGCAGGGCCTGCACAAGCGTGAACGGGCCGATGTATTCACGGCCGACGGTTGGTATCGCAGCGGCGACGGCGGCTATTTCGACGCCGACGGCCATTTCTATTTCACGGGACGCCTCGGCGACCTCGTTAAGTCGAGCGGGATGAACATCACGCCTCGCGATGTGGAGTTGGTGCTCGAGATGCACCCCGACGTCGCGCTCGCCTTCGTGTGCGGCGTGCCTGCGGGGGACCGCGGTGAGGACGTTGTCGCCGCGGCCGCGCTCGGTCCGGGCGGTGCCGTCACTGAAGACGAGTTGCGTGCGTTCGTGAAGGACGAAGTGGCCAGCTACAAGGTGCCGCGACACATCTTGCTGATGTCGCAGGCCGAGTTGCCGATGCTCGACTCGGGCAAGATCGACCGGCGAGCGCTAACCACGACGCTGATTGAGCGGTTCGCCCAGTCGTCATACTGATCGAGCGCGCTCCACCCAGTCCTAGCTTCCTTTCACACTTCGCGAGCACCCTTTTCGACAATGATTCAGTTAGACCCCGGCGTACTGGGTGATGAACGCTCGGATGCTGGCGTTGTTGACTTCGCTGTAGCGGCCCGGGTTCTCGGGGACCGCGCACAGGAAGCCGTGGCTCACGATGCCGATCTGAATGCGGGTTGTGCCCGACTTCCAGAAGAGCGGTCCGCCGCTGTCGCCCTGGCAGCTGTCTTTGCCCGGAGCGGCGGCGCACACGGTGGTGATCGCAGCAGTGCCGGTGGTGGTGCCGTGGCAAGCGTTGTCGTCAACGACTTTCACAGCGGCTTCCTTCAACGTCGGGCCGGCGAGCAGGCCCAACGTTGCAGGGTTGAAGTCGCCCCATCCGGCCACGGTCACAGGGGTGCCGGTGACCTCGAGGTTGTCATTCGCCGGCGCGTTGGACAACGTGATCGCCTTGACCGATGTCGGTACGGCCCCGACGAGTTTGAGTAACGCGGCGTCGTGGTAGGTGCCGTTGAAGCTGGGGTGCACGAGCACCTGGGTGACGCCGATCACGGTGCCACCGCTCGTGTTGTTGTTGCTGCCGACGCGGACAGTCAGCCCAGCAGCGTTGCTGTCGGGCACGCAGTGCGCGGCGGTGAGCACCCACTGCGGCGCGATCACGCTGCCGCCGCAGAAGTGGGAACCGCGGGACTGCACTGATGCCATGAACGGATAGGCACCGGCGGCCACGTTGGTGCCGCCCACGATCGCCTGGCTCGGTGTAGCCGGCGATGCGACGGCGAACACGGCGCCCAGCAGGGCAATCGCGATCAAGGAACGCTTCAAACGCATCTTCATCCTCTTCCAGCCCGGCGCGCCTGCGCAGGTCTCATTAGGGAACCCATCCCCATTTCGAACCTTACGCAATAGCGCCGAAACCGCTGTGACCTGCCTAAACGTTGCCGCCGTGGTGCCTGTCCCATGCCATGGACGCCTGAGGTGTTCGACTGCGCAGCTATGCCGGTGGCGGGGTGATGATCTTGAACGCGAGGGTCGACGCGGCGGCCAGCGGGCCGTCCACGCCGTCGTAGACGTCGACCCGCACCGTGACAGCGCGCTTGCTGCGGCGCAGCACATGGCCCACGGCGCGGGCGACCGGGCCCATCACCGGCGCCAGGTAGTGCACGGTGAGGTCGGTGGTCACGACTATCGAATCGGGGCCCGCGCCCTGCATGGCCATGCGACCGCCGACCAGGTCGGCCAAAGTCGCGATCGCTCCGCCCTGGAGCGCGCCGCGCGGCCCGGTGATGCGGTCGTGGATCTCAAGGTCGAGCACAAGGTCGGCGCCGTCGATTTCGACCAGCGTGGTCGGCAACATGCCCAACAGGTTCTCGCCGCTGTTGACCGTCTCGATGAACCGCGCGATCTGGTCCTGCATGGTGTTCCGTGGCTCGGCGGCGTCGGTCACTTCGTCGTTATCGATCTGATCATCGACTCCTGCGCGAACGACGCCACGATCTCACCGCCGGCGTTGAACACATCCCCGCGGCCGAACGCGCGGCCACCGGCCACGATCGGTGCCTCCTGCGCGATGAGCAGCCAGTCGTTCAAGACGAAGGGTTGGTGGAACCACAGCGAGTGCGACGTGACTGCGGTGTGCAGCGAAACGGTCGAGTCCGCCTGGGACATGCCTTCGAAGGGGCGTAGCGCGGTGCCGATGATGGTGAGGTCGGTGGAGTGGGCCAGCAGCGCTTGATGTGTAGACAGCGGCGCGTCGGCCGGAACGTCGGCCCGCAGCCACATCTCGTAGGTCGGTGGTCCGATGGCTTTCGCACCGAGGTCGACGCCGTTCACGACGCGGATGTCGAAGGGCATCATCACGTTGTCGGTTGGAGTCGCGTCATCCGGCGTGCCGACCGAGGGCGGCGCAACGCTTCGGTGAAACGACGACTCTTCCGGCGCGTGCATCGACACTGTTGCCGCGCTGATCACCTTGTCGTCCTGCGCCGCGATGATCGACGTGGTGCCGAACG
>JACCXE010000101.1 GCA_013697265.1 Actinomycetota bacterium
CCCCTGCAGGGCCACGTCCAACGGCGGCTCCGAGCTGGGACGACTCCGCAACAAAGCAAGAGTGCTCTACGTGCCTCGGTGCTAAGCCGTCGTCATGGCAACGCCCGACGAGCTGGCGCACTGGTACGCCGACGCCTGGAACGAGACCGATCCCGCGAAACGACGCGCGCTGCTCGAGGCGGCGTGCAGTCCCGGCATTCGCTTCCTCCAAGAGGGATTCGAGTACGAGGTGGTCGGTATCGACGCGCTCGATCGGACAATCGCCGAGTACCAGGCGACATGGCCAGACGGCATCGAGGGGCGCGTCGAGATCACCACGCCCATTCAGTCGCACCACGGCATTGGCCGCGGCGGCTTCGCCTGGATCGTCGGCGACGAACGCACGTACGGGACCGACTTCGCCGAGATCGGCGATGACGGGCGCATGCAGATGATCGCCGTATTCATCGACGCGCCGACCTAGCGACGACGGCCGGATGTAATCGGAAGCAAGGAACCCTTCGGGTAGCGGAGCAATGGCGATCATGTCAGGTACGAGCGAACAGGACAGCCCGGAGCATGAGAACTCAGCACCCGCGCCTTGGTGTTGAAGTAAAAGTCCGGGAGATGACCCGGGACCATTGGGAGACCGAGCGATGACCGAGCGCAGCATGATGATCCCGACACCCGACGGCGCGTGCGACGCCAGCTTGCACACGCCAACCGGTAAAGGACCCTGGCCGGCGGTGATCATGTATCCCGACGCCGGCGGCGTGCGCGCCACGTTCCACGCCATGGCGCAACGGCTGGCCGATCTTGGCTACGCGGTGCTCCTCCCGAACCTCTACTACCGCGTGGGCGAGTTCGAGCCCTTAGACGTGCGAACTGTGTTTACCGACCCTGCCGAACGAGCGCGACTGATGGGTCTCGCCAGCAGCGTCACCGAAGAAGGGGTAGCCCGCGACACCGAGGCCATGCTGGACTTCCTCGCCGTGCAGCCCGAGGTGACGGGAACGAAGGTCGGCACTACCGGCTATTGCATGGGCGGCTCTTTTGCCCTCACCGCTGCTGGCCGCTTCCCCGACCGCGTCGCCGCGGCCGCGTCGTTCCACGGCGGTCAGATCGCGAGCACAGCGCCCGACAGTCCGCACCTGCTCGCGGGCGCAATGACGGCGAAGGTGTACATCGCCGGCGCCGAGAACGACGCGTCGTTCGGCGCCGAGCAGTTCGGACGGATGTCCGCGGCCTTGACCGATGCGGACGTCGACCATGTCTTGGTGACGTACCCCGCGGCGCATGGTTTCGCGGTTCCCGACAACCCGACCTACGACGACAACGCCGCCGCCCGCCACTGGCAAGCGCTTGAGGATCTCTACGCGTCAACGCTCGCCGCTCAGTAGCGACAACAGGTGTCACGATCTGATCGTGACTCTTCGTCCACGACCTGCCCCAGCCGCCCCTCAACGCGTTGGAGTCGGCGTTCCGCGCACGACTATGAGCTGCGAAGGCCCAGAGCCCTCCTGCTCGCGCACTCACTCGACCCATGTCGACAAACCCGCAGATATGGTCGGACCGTGTTGACGCGCACGGTCATCTTCTGCGAAGTGTCGCGAGCTCACTGGTACGAAGGGATCGAAGCCGCGGGGTGCGAGGTGGCGAGCCACTCGCACCAGGCGTTCGACGTGCACATCCACCGGACCGCAGTGGTGCTCCCGAACGACGTGACTGTCATCGGAGTCTCATTCGATCCCGTCTCGCCATACGAACGCGAACAACAGCCGGACTACGGCGTCTACCTCGATGCGAAATGGGAGCCACCGTGGCCCCACGAGCACGTCGATTGGCCCGACTTCGGTGTTCCATCCGACCCGGCGGCCTTCCGAGGGGCGCTAGCCGGTGCCCTCCAGCGCGTCAGCCGTGGCGAACGCGTTGAACTTGGATGCCTCGGCGGTCACGGCCGCACGGGCACCGCGTTGGCATGCCTGGCGGTCATGGCCGGGGAGCCTCCTTCGACTGCCATCGATTGGGTGCGTGAGCACTACTGCGGCGACGCAGTCGAGACGGACGAACAGCGGTCGTTCGTCGCGAGCTTCCAGTAACGATCCGGGACCGACGGCCGGGGCGCGACCGCAACACTGTCGATCCTGGGCAGCCGCTCGCTTCAATTCATCGGCGATGTTCGCGGCTCTGTGAACGAGCTGATCACCACGCCTGCGACTGCGATGCCAACGCCGATCATGCCCGCGGTCGTGACCTTCCGTCCATTGATCGGGGCCAACCCGTCGAGCAGCGCGGCGCCGACCAGCTGGCCGGCAAGCGTTGCCAGCGAGAGGCGGAGGGCGCCGATCCGTCCGACGATCCGGATCGCGGCAAACACGTACGCGGCGGCGATAACGCCGCCGGCGTACAGGGCGGGATTGAGCGGCCAGTCGCCCGTCGGCCATTGGCGCAGAGCGAGAGTGGCGGTTGCCGTCGTGCCGATCAAGAACGACACGACCACGGCGTAGCTGGGTTGGCCGAGGGCGTGTCCGAGCCGGCTGTTAATGGGGTGCTGACACCCGAGCGCGAAGCCGCCGACCGCAGCGAGCGCAAAGTCTCCCGCGTTACCGCCCACGTGGCGGCTCGACGCGCTCACGACTACGGCGGCGACAATCAATGCGGCGCCGACGAGTCGCGGCCATGAAGGCGCGTGACGGCCGGACGTGCTGAGTCCGACACCGTCCGCGAAAAGGCCGGCGACAACTGCTCCTGCTGCGACCGCGACGCTTACGAGCGATACGCCGAGGCGGGGGGTCGTCGTCACGACGGCGTAGACGAACGTCGCTCCACACAGCCCGCCAATCCAGTACCACCAGTGCCCGTCGAACGATCGCGGTCGTTCTCGTAGCCGCGTGGATCGACGAGTAGACGATTCGGTACAGATCACGGCTGTCGCTACGACAAGTCCGGTGACGAAGTTCACGGCCGACGACGCGATAGGCGAATGCAAGCGTGAGCCGAGTTCGCCGTTGAGCCGGGCTTGGAACGCGAGGCCGGCACCGCCTACGAGCGCAGCGGCGACGGGCCAACGGTCGATGCGACGCGCCCGCGCCGCCCGGTCGGGGAACGCGCCGTCAGGATGCATCGAACCACCGCTCCAGGCGGGATCGGTAGAGGTCGGCGACCGCAACGTCGCCCCACTGCTCGAAGAACGGAAGGCCCCACACAAGCTCCATGCCGAGCGCTACATCCAGGCGCTCGTCGAGCGCGTCGGT
>JACCXE010000107.1 GCA_013697265.1 Actinomycetota bacterium
GGCCCATCTCCCAGCCGGCATCGGGGGAACGGGTGAGGCTGGCCTCATCGTCCTCCACCTCGACGCGCCACGTGACCCGTTGGCCGCTGCGCAACGGCGGGCCCCCGTACGCGATGTGGGCGGTGTCGCAGGACTGAATTCGGCCGGTGTCCCAGTCGCCGGCGGCGATGCGGTAGGCAACCTGATGGGCCCCGGTGCGGTCGGAGGTGAGTTCCCAGCTGAGGCGGGGGGCCGCGACGTCGACGCCGATCGGGTCGATGAGAAACTCGCACCGCAGGTTTTCCACCCGCAACCCCGCAATGTTTGATTCTGAGGTATTGCTCACAATCGACCACGATACGTAGAATTGCCAAGGTGACGATGACTTCGATCGGTGAGCTCGAGATTGCCGACCCGACGGGGGCCGACGAAATCCTGCGAGCCCAGCTCGACCGCGACGGCTACCTGTTCTTCAGTCAGCTGCTCAACCCCGCCGCCGTGCGCGCGACCCGAGCGGCTGTGCTCGACGCGCTCTACGAATGCGGCTGGCTGGCCGAGGGCGAGTTGCTCGACTCGGCCTTGCCGTCCAGTCGGGTGCGGCGCGAGGAGGCGAACGCCGACCCGGCCTTTTTCGATGCGTACAAGTCGATCCAACACTTGCAGTCCTTCCACGAACTGGCGCACAACCCGGCGCTCACCTCGATGATGGTGCGCCTTGTGGGCCAACCGCTGCTGGTGCACCCCCGCAAGATCGCGCGCATCGGTCTACCCCGCGACCCCTATGTGGTGGGTGCGCACCAAGACTTTCCGTTGAACCACGGCTCGCCCGACGTGCTCACCGCGTGGATCACGCTCGGCGACTGCCCTGACGAAATGGGCGGGCTAAAGGTGTGGCCGGGCTCGCACAAGGCGGGGCTGCGGCCGGTCGCGCCGGTCCCCAATGTCGGTGGCTTGCGAGTGGCCGACCCGGTTGAAGACGAACCGGGCTGGCGCACAGCGAGTTTCCGCGCCGGCGACGTGTTGGTGTTCCACAGCCTCACCGTGCACGCGGCCAAGGCGAACCACACCGATCGTCTGCGCCTATCGAGCGACTTCCGCTATCAGAACGCCACCGACGCCGTGGCCGAAGGCTCGCTGGTGCCGCACTACTTCCCGGTCGTCCCCGCTCACGACGAACTGACGGCGGCGTGGACGTCCACCGACGCGATCGCCACCCCCGACACGCTGCTGGTGGTCGACGGGTTCGATCCCTTTGTCGGCCCACCCGACCCGGTGCGGTCTCGCCTTATTACGCTCGACTGACGATGGAGGCATACACCGCTGGGCCCGTCGACGTTCGGCTTCTTGACGTAACGGTCGGCGTTGCGCTGCGCAGCGCGGCGTCGCAGTGGGGCGACGCCGGGGCCCTCGTGAGCCGGCACCAGAACGTGCGGCTGTCGTGGCAGGAATTGTCTGACGCGGCCGACGACGCGGCGAAAGGTCTGCTGGCGCTGGGTATCGAGCGGGGCGATCGCATCGGCATCTGGTCACCCACCTGCGTCGAGTGGACGATCCTCCAGTTCGCCAGTGCGCGGGTAGGCGCGATCCTGGTGAACGTCAACCCGGCGTACCGGCCCAACGAGTTGCTCTTTGCGCTGAATCACGCCGGGGTGCGCGTGCTGGTGACCGCCCGGCAGTTCAAGACCTCGGACTACCACGCGATGCTCAAAGAAGTGCGAAACGAGGTGCCGGCGTTGGAGCGCGTTGTCGCGGTTGGCGCCGAAAAGACCGACGGGCCAGACGATCTTCTTTGGTCAGAAATGGTCGCGGGCGGGCGGGACGTGAGCAACGACGCGCTCGCCGAGCGCGAGGCCACCCTCGATGCGCACGACCCGATCAACATTCAGTTCACGAGCGGCACCACCGGCAACCCCAAAGGCGCCACGCTGACGCACCACAACGTGGTGAACAACGGCGCGTCGATCGCCGGTGCGCTCGGCTACACCACCGCCGACCGCGTCTGCATCCCGGTGCCGCTATACCACTGCTTCGGCATGGGCATCGGCAACCTGGGCTGCGTCACCACGGGCGCGACCATGGTGTATCCGGGCGAGTCCTTCGATGCGGTCGCCACGCTGAACACGATCGTCGACGAAGGCATCACGTCGATCTACGGCGTGCCCACGATGTTCATCGCCATGCTCGAAGCGCCTGAGTTCGCCGGGCTCGAAATCACCACGCTGCGCACCGGCATCATGGCGGGTGCGCCGTGCCCCGTCGAGGTGATGAAGCGCGTGATCGACGAGATGCACGCTCCC
>JACCXE010000089.1 GCA_013697265.1 Actinomycetota bacterium
CCCGCGCAAAGCTTCGACCCAGAAGACACGAACACAGACGCCGGCGTGCTCGGCGCGGCCACAAGCGAAGACGCCGAAGTGGTCTGTCCGCCGCACCGCTGGTACGCGGTGCCGATGGCACCGCCGATGGCGGCCGCCGCGCTGGGCCGCGACGCCTTCACCACCGACGACCTGGCGCGAGAGGTCGTGGCGTCGTGGCCCGCCGACGACTCGACGGCCGACATCGGGCTCGTCGAAACCGCGGGCGGAGCGTGGTCGCCGCAGGCCAGCGACGGCAAACACGCCGGCGATTTCGCCGACGTGCTCGGCGCCGACGCCGTGTTGCTCGTGGCCGACGCCGGGCTCGGCGTGATCAACGCAGTGCGCGGTGCGATGGCCGCGTTCGGAACCACCCGGTCCGTGGTGGTGATGCTGAACCGCTTCGACGAAAACAACGCGTTACACGTGGCGAATCGGGACTGGTTGGTGCAGGTCGACCATTTCACGGTCGCCGACGACGTCTCCGAAGCGGCGAGTGCGCTCAGCGCCATCTAGTTTCTGCGCATGTCTTTGACCCCGCGGGAGCTTCTCGCGCACGCAGCCAAGGCAGTCGTCGACGAACGGCGCCAACTCACCATGGACGAGTTGGCCGAACTGGCTTCGCTACCTGAAGAGCACACCGCGGCACTGGCCGCCGTCGCCCACGAGGTACGCCTGGCGTGGTGCGGGCCGATGGTCGAAGTCGAAGGCATCTTGTCGGTTAAAACGGGCGGCTGCTCGGAAGACTGCTCGTTCTGCAGCCAGTCGTCCGCGTTCGAAAGCGTCGTGCAAGCCACGCCGTTGTTGTCGATCGACGAAGTCGTGAAGGCAGCCGAGGAGACGAAAGCGACCGGCGCGACCGAGTTCTGCCTGGTCCTGGCCATCCGCGGCCCCGACGAGAAGATCATGAAATGGCTGCTCGAAGTGACGCCCGTGATCATCGAGCGCACCGGCATGCAGGTCGCAGTGTCGGCCGGCGTGTTGAACCCCGAGCAGGTGGCGCGGCTCAAGGCCGCCGGCGTGCATCGCTACAACCACAACCTCGAGACGGCCAAGAGCTTTTTCGGCCGTATCGTCACCACCCACACCTGGCAAGAGCGTTTCGAGACGTGCCAGATGGTGCGCGATGAAGGCATGGAGTTGTGCTGCGGCGTTCTGTTCGGCATGGGCGAAAACACCGACCAGCGCCTCGAGTTGATGGGGCAGTTGCGCGACGTTGAGCCGGCCGAAATACCCGTGAACTTCTTGAACCCGCGGCCGGGAACGCCGCTGAGCGAACGGCCTCTGGTCGGCGCGCTGGAAGCGATCAAGTGGATCGCGCTGTTGCGGCTCGCGCTGCCGACGGTGATCTTGCGTTTGGCCGGCGGCCGCGAAGTCACCCTGCGCGACTTGCAGTCGATGGGGATGACGTCGGGCATCAACGCGTTGATCGTCGGTAACTATCTCACCACGCTCGGCCGGTCCGCCGACGAAGACTTGCGCATGCTCGAAGACCTGCGCATGCCGGTAGGGGCCCTCAGCGCGGCCCTATGAGCGCGGACGGCAACCACCACTGTGTTAGCTGCGGGCGCAAGCGTGAACTGTGCGACAACCAGTGCGGCCGCGAGTTCGACCCGCCCCGGTTCTGCCCGGTTTGCGGACGGCGGATGACGGTGCGGGTCACGCCCAGTTCCTACGAGGCTCGGTGCCGCGATCACGGAAACATTGACGCGCCGTCCCCTGCCTAACCGGGTCGCGGCTGGCTTGCGGTTGCTGATCTGCGGCGTGAACCCGTCCCCCGCCTCGGCCGCGGCCGGCGTCGGCTACGCCCGGCCCGGCAACCGGTTCTGGCCCGCGGCGCTCGCGGCGGGCGTGGTGAGCGCCGATCGCGACGGCGACCACGCGTTGCACATGGACCGCGTGGGCTTCACCGACTTTGTGGCCCGCGTCGAGGCCGACGCGTCGAAGGTGTCCAACGACGAACTGCGGACCGGCGCGGTTGACGTCGAACGCCTGGTGCGGCGGTGGCAGCCGGCCGCGATTTGTTTTACCGCCCTGGGCCCCTACCGTGTTGCGGTGAATCGACACGCGATAGCCGGCGCGCAACCCCAACCCTTCGGCGGGCGGCCCGCCTACGTGATGCCGTCGACCAGCGGGCGCAACGCGGCCGTGTCACTGGCCACGCTCACCGATCACATGCGCCATGCGGCGACGCTGGCCGACACCGCGGCGGCGGCCGGTGAAAACGCGCAGTGGTGTTCGGCCATGGGTGGGGTGAAAGGCGAGTGGGCCGACACGTACTGGCACGCGCCGGGGCGCACCGGCGAGTTCTATCCCGACGCGGTGACGCTGCACCCGACCGTGGACGTCGACGAGATGTTGGCCCGCATCGACGCGTCCTCCGGCGCATCGGTGAAAGACAGCTTCGCCACCCTCGACCTCGAACCGCACGGCTTCGACGTGCTGTTCGACGCGGTGTGGGTGCGCACCGCGTCCGCGAACGAGAAGGGCGAGTTCGACTGGTTCCAGGGCGCCGAACTCGAAGAGCAACTGGCGGCCGGCGGGCGCGCGATCGCGCCGCTGCGGATCTGGGTGAAGCCGTGATGCGCCGAATCGTGCGCGCCGCGCTCGCCGCGCTCGCGTTGTCGCCCGCGTCGCTGTTCATCGCGGACCAATACCGCGACGACGGCAGCTCCGACGTGGCCTCCGAGGTGGCGCACAACGCCACCCCAACCACCCTCGACACCACGCCCACCACGCTCCTCACCACCACCCCCGCCGCGACGAAAACGTTCGTGCGCGACACCTACCTCGCCTTCGGCATCAGCTTCCTGCGGCCCAAGCAATGGCGGGCGCAGACCTTCGATCAACAGACGTCGGGCTCCATGACGCCGGTCGTGTACCTCAGCGCCGACGAACTCAGCAACCCGTGCGACCCGCCCACGAGCGGCGGCACCGAGTGCGGCTTTCCCATTGACACCCTCACGCCCAACACGCCGGTGATCACCTGGACGTTCAGCCTCGAGGGGGCCACGCCGATGGCCAACACGTTGATCGACGGGCAACCGGCCCGGGTCGAATCGGCCAAGCCCGGCGCGTGCAGCGCCATCGATGCTGACGAGACGATCGTGGCTGCAGTCGAACGCCCGAACGGCGGCGTGTTCTTCATGCGGGCCTGCCTGTCCGGCGACCAACTCGCGGCGGCGGAGCAAAACGTCTACGCCATGCTCGCGTCGGTCACGGTCACCTAGCTAATTTGAGGCCATGGCGCTACGAGTAGCCGCGGCGGCCGCCGCCGGGGTGTTGTTCGTTGCCGGCATCGCTCTGCACGACGTCGAGACCATCGCGATCGCAGCACTAATGGTGTGCGGCTCGCTGTTGCTGCGAGTGCGCAGCGGACTGATCGGCCGAGTCGCGCTGGTGTTGCTGTTCCTCGACGTCTTGGCCTGGATGGCCCCCGCGGCGTGGAGCAACGCCATGCACGGCGGCGCGCTCAGCAGCCTCGCCGTGCCCCTCGTGCTTTGCGCGCTCTCGATCGCAGGACTCGCGGCCGCCGCCGGGCTGCCCGAGCGATCCGTCGAAATAGGCGGATTGGCCTTGCTCGTGATTGCCCTGGTGGTCGCGGCGCTACCCCGGCACGACTCGTCGGTCCCCGCCGCGACCAAGCCGGGCGAAACCCCGACCGAATGGGTGATCGCTCTCAGCGCGAAGGGCGTCGAGTTCGCACCATCGAAGCTCAAGGCGACCGGCCCCGACATCGCGGTGTTGTTCCGCAACAAGGACTTGTTCTGGCACACCTTCACGATCGACAAGTTGTCCGTGAACCTGCGCGCACCGCTCGGCGGTAAACGGGTCGAGCACTTCACCGCGCCGGCGGGCACCTACGAGTTCTACTGCGCCATCCCCGGCCACAAGGCCGCGGGCATGACAGGCACCCTCACCGTC
>JACCXE010000120.1 GCA_013697265.1 Actinomycetota bacterium
TTCTCGCCAACAACCGGCGCGCGCCGGCTTTCGCCGAACAAGGCGAGCACGGCGAGGAACGCTGGCTCGACCTCGAGCTCAAACTCATGGCCGACGTCGCCCTCGTCGGGTTCCCGAACGCGGGCAAATCGACTTTCATCAGCGCGGTGAGCGCGGCGCGTCCCAAGATCGCCGACTATCCCTTCACCACACTCGAACCCAACCTTGGCGTCGTGCGCCTCGGCGAGCGCGAGATGGTGATCGCGGACATCCCTGGGCTCATCGAGGGTGCGAGCGAGGGCAGGGGACTCGGTCACGACTTCCTCCGACACATCGAGCGCGCTCGCGTGCTGCTGGTGTTGATCGACCTCGCGTCAGTCGAAGAGCGTGAGCCCGAGTACCAAGCCGAAGCGCTGCTGCACGAACTAGGCAGCTACGAGCCGGACCTCGTGGAGCGGCCCCGCATCGTCATCGGCACGAAGGCCGATAGCGCGGCGCTCGAGTGGGACGGCGAACGCATCTCGGCTGCGACTGGAGAGGGCGTCAAGCCGCTCCTTGGTCGGCTGATGGACTTGGTCCACGAGGCCCGTCAAGCCGCACCCGCGGGCGACACGTTCATCATCCACCGGCCCGAGCCGGAGGGCTTCCGCATCCAGCGTGAAGACAACGGCGGATGGGTTGTTCTCGGCCGCGCCGCCGAGCGAGCGGTCGCGTTGAGCGATCTCACCGAGATGGGTGGGTTGGCCTATGCGCAGCAGCGACTGAAGCGGCTGGGCGTCGACCGCGCGCTGGCCCGCGCCGGCGTGGCGCCCGGCGACATCGTGCGTATCGGCGGGTTCGCGTTCGAATACGAGGCGGACTAGTGGCGACAGCCGTCGTGAAGATCGGTACGAGCAGCGTCACCGACGCGGCAGGAGCGATCGCGGAAGACGCGATCAAGAAGCTCGTGGCCGAGGTTGCCGCGCTTCGGGGGGAGGGCCAGCGTGTTGTTGTGGTCACGAGCGGCGCGATCAGCGCCGGGCTGCCGCGCTTGGGTCTGCACGAGCCCCGGCCAACCGATATGCCCACCCTGCAAGCCGTGGCCGCGGTCGGTCAGAGCCGGCTCATGCGCGTCTACGACGACGCGTTCTCGGCCCACGACATCGTTTGCGGACAGGTGCTGCTCGCGCCGCTCGACTTCATCCACCGCCAGCAGTACCTCCACGCCCGCCAGACCCTCACCCGTCTGCTCGACCTTGGCGTAGTGCCCGTGGTCAACGAGAACGACGCAGTGGCAGACGACGAGATTCGCTTCGGTGACAACGACCGGCTCGCCGCGCTCGTCGCCCATCTCGTCGACGCCGATCTGCTCGTACTCCTCACCGACACCGACGGCGTGTTCACCGCCGACCCCCGTCTCGACGCGAACGCGACCTTGATCGAAGACATCGTTGCGGTGGACGCCGCGCTCGAAGCAGCCGCCGGCGGAGCGGGGACTGAGCGGGGTAGCGGCGGCATGGCCTCGAAGCTGGCCGCGGCGCGCATCGCGTCGCGTAGCGGCGTGCTCACCGTGATCGCCGCCGCGGCCCGCGACGGCGTGCTCGCTGCTGCACTTCGCGGCGACGCCGGCACCGGCACCGTGGTCAGGGCCGCCGACAAGCGGCTTGGGCGGCGCAAGTTGTGGATCGCGTTCGCGCTGGCGTCTTCGGGAACAATCACGGTGGATGACGGGGCGCGGAGCGCGCTCATAGAACGGGGTACGTCCTTACTTCCCGCGGGGGTTACCGGTACGCGCGGCGCGTTCAACGAGGGCGACGGCGTCGAGATCGCGGGCGCCGACGGCGTGGTGTTTGCCAAAGGCATCGCTGCGCACGGCGCAGCGTGGGTCGACGGGGCCAAGGGAAAACGCTCTGACGCGCTGAGCCCGGGTGAGGATCATGAGGTCGTTCACCGTGACGACCTCGTGGTACTAGACGGCTGAACTACTAGGCCTCGGGCTGCTGCTCGGCGGCGGCAGGCGTAGCCGGGGCAGACTCTTCGGCCTTCTTCGGCGTTTCGAGGCCGAGTTGACTGCGAATCTTGTCGAGACGAGCTACGGCTTCGGTGTCGTGTGCGGCCTGCTCGACTTCGAGCATCCGGGTTTCGACCGTGGTGCTCTGCAGCTCGGCGTGACCGATCGCCTTGGCGTAACGGGCTTCGATCTTGTCGCGCACCTCGGCGAGGGTGGGCACGTCTTGGCCGACGCTGGCGGTGAGTTGGGCCATCGCCTTGTTCATCTGCTCTTGCATCTTCGCCTGATCAAGCTGGCTGAGCAGCTTCTGCTTCTCGTTGAGCTTGGCCTGAAGCGCCGTCGAGTTTTGCTGCACAGCGGCCTTCGCCTTGTCTGACGCCTCGGTCGACTGCAGCGACAGCATCTTGAGCGACTCGACTTCTTTCTCGATCGACACCAGCCGCCCGGCGAACGCCTCCGCGGCCCGGGTGTATTCGGCGGCCTTGCCGGTGTTGTCACTCTTGGTCGCCTCGTCGGCCATGAGCACGGCCTGACGCGCCGACGCGTTGACCTTCTCGAGGTCTTCCATGGCCCGAGACAGGCGCATCTCGGTTTGCTTCTGATTCGCGATCACGCTGGCCGCCTGCTCGGTGAGGCGGCGGTGCTGGTCTTGGGCTTCGCCGATCGCCTGCTCGAGCTGGATCTTTGGGTCTGCCAGCTCGGTGAACTTCATGTTGCCGGCGGCGGTGAAGTAGCGACGAATGCGCTGCAGAAGCTTGAACATGGTCGGATCGTAACGAATTACGGCTGGGGTGGTTCCGCAGAGCCGTCGACTTCGTCGAAGGACAGGCGCAGCGCCTCCAAGTCGTCTACGACACCGTTCACGTCTTCGGCCACCGCGTCGACGACGCCGAGTTGCCCGGTGGCGAGTTCCGCGGCGCGGGCGACGGCTTCGTCGAGGTTCGTGATGAGGCCCGCGAGCTTGTCGCTGAACTCCTTCTCGCGAGCGCGCATCCGCGCCACTGAGTCCGACCTCCCACCGACCTCGAGGATCATCTTGTGAAGGGTGTGGCCGCTCTGAGCAATGCGCCAGGCCGAGCGCACCCCATCGGTGACGCGGCCGTTGATGTCGGCCAGGCGCTCACGTAACGGGCCGTCTTGGATCCCTTCGACGACGCGGCCGAACCGGGCCTGGGCCGACTGCGCGTTCTGCACAAACGTCCGCCACGGGTCCGTGAGGGTGAACGGGTCTATGCGTTCCTTGGCAGCGCCCTTTCGCAGCGCCCGGCGACCGGCCCAGGCCACACCGGCCGCCACCACTACGGCCGTCATTGCTTGTACGGCAACGGGTTCGAACATCTAGCCGCGCGGTTCGCGCCACGTCAGCCAAAGCGGCGGGCCGTTGGGCAGCGCGAGCTCGCGGGTCACTTCGAACCCGTGGCGGTTGTAGAACGCGATGTTCTTTTCCTTACTCGACTCGAGGTAGGCGCCGATGCCTTGCTCGTCGCAACGGTTCAGCACCGGTTCGAGGCAGGCCGACGCGACGCCGTGGCCTTGGTGAGCCGGGTCGGTGCCCAGAATCGAGAGGTAGTAGTGCTCGCCCGGCGGGTGTGCGCCTTCGATGGTGACCATGGCGCGAGACGCGGCGGGCAGTCGCGCTCCGATCACGCGCAGCATGGTCGGCAGACTGCGGATCGTCTCGAGGTTGCCCTGCCGCCACTTGTTCGGGGGCATCCAGAGTGCGGCGCCCTGCGTTCCGTCGGCAGTGGTCCATGCCTCGTCGTGAGCGAGATAGTGGTGTTTCAAGCCGTAGGCGACGAAGGCCCGCGCCCGCTCATGACGCCGGCGTGCCGGAAACAGGAAGTTCCAGATCGGATCGTCGTCGAAGGCCCGGGCGATCGCCTCACTCAGTGGTTCGACATCGGCCAGGGTGGCTTTGCGGACGGCGGGCACGGCTCAACGCTAGTGATACGCCGGTATCCTTCTGACATGACGTC
>JACCXE010000164.1 GCA_013697265.1 Actinomycetota bacterium
TCGTTCGGCCCCTTCATGGTTTGTGTCTCTTGACTGGGGAACTGGCCCACGATGTAGCGCTTGGCGCCGTTGGGCATCCGCCAGCAGCCCGGGTTGCTGTTGTTCGGGGCGACGGCGTTGGCGTCCCACCACATGGCAACGCCGTCCTTGACGCAGCTGTAGTCGTCCACGTTGTAGAAGCACGCCGGGGTGGCCGGGTCTTCCGAGGCGATCTTGGGGATGGCGTGGTAGCCCTTGTCGACCGACGTCGGGCCGAGCTTGGGGCCGGCCACCTGGATGCCGGTGAATAGTTGACGCAGGCGTTCGTAGAGCGCGCAGGCCCGGCCCCTGACGTCGGTGTCGGGGGCCCGCGGGTCGGCGTCTTTGTACGCCGAAAAGCAGCGCTCTTGCGCCCGGTCGACCTGTTTGGTCTGGTAGCTGACCACCCAGGCGTGTCCGTTGAAAGCGATGGGGTTTTGGTATTGCGTAGGGACGTAGCCATCGGTCGAGCCGTCGCCCAGTTGGATCCACTCAGGCAGGTAGTTGCGCTGCACCGCGGCGTCAGTGAACTTTGACTCAATACCGCCGGGCCAGATGATGGTGGTGACCGCCCCACCCGCTTGGCCGGGGTCGGAGAACTTGGCCATGGCCTCGCTGGCGTACTGGTTACCGGTCAGGTTGTCCTCGGCGAAACAACACGGCTTCCACGGTGCTTCCGGAATTCCGCCGGGTTGCTCGATCTTGCACTGCGTTTCGATGTTTTTCTTGACTAGGTCCTTCAACTTGGTTAGCTGGGGCTGGTTCGGGTCGTTGGTGTACACGATCCCGTAGCGACGCTTTTTGCCTTGGAGGTCACCGCCGGCGAAGGTGGCGGGGTAGGGCTTGATCTGCTTGCAGAAGTAGTCGGTGTACTGCGCCGCCTGGGTTTCAAGCGTCGGGCTGTAGCCCCATACGAGCTTCGGGAAGCGCTTGTAGAAGCTCTCTTCACGGCCGATAAACGAGCCGAAGTTGAGCACGCCGCGCCGGGCCATGGCCTCGAGGTAAGCGTCGTTTGAGGCCAACGAGTCCGAAATGACCGCGAAGGGCTGCACCTCCTTGAAGTTTTGCGCCGCGTCGGCCCGCTTGGCCTCGGGCCCGTCGTCGCCGCGACTGCCGTAGTACACGAAGAAATGCGGCTTGCGGCAATACAGCTGGTAGCGATCTTCGAAATACTTGGCCCACCCCCGGATCAGGCGGGCGTAAATGTGTTCGTCGGGCTCTTGTTCCTTGAACAGGTCATACAGCTTGTTGGACGGTCGCGACTCGTCGCCCCGGCTCGTCTGAATGTCGACGATGCCCGAGTCGAAGTAGAACAACAGTCGGATCTCGTTCGCGGTGACGCCTTGGTACGTGGCGCCGCCGTTGTCCTTGCAGTTGTAGTCGGGCACGCAGGGGGGAGCGAGGGGGTCTTCGGTCTGTTTCGGGCCTTTGGGCGTTTGCACGCAGCGCTTGGTGCTCGTGTTCTTGCCTGGGCTGTTGGTCGGCCGCGGGGCGTCGCCGCCGCCGATGCTGCCGTCAGCAATCCCGCTTTCGATCGACGAACTCTGGCCGAGCCCGAAGCTGTCGAAGTTGCCCACCGGCGGCGGAGTCTCGTTGTCCTCCGGCGGCACCGGCGCATATTCGAGCGTGGTCGAGGGGTTGGTCTGAGGAAGGTTCAACGCGCTGGGTAGCACAGCGAGCGCGATGATCAACCCCGCGATCAACAGCAGCAGCGGTGCACCCTTTCGGACGTTTTGAGAGCCGGCGCGACTCGGTAGAACGACTGATGCCATATGCGGTGACTCTACCGAAAGTTCGCCCAAAAAAGTCAGCAGGGACTGTGACGGTCATATGAACGGGTCCGCGGTGAGGCTGTTTGGGAGGGATGAAGACGTATGCTGCGAGTCCTGGGGCGCACTGGTGCCCGCTGGGCTCTTGATTAAGTATGAAAAAGAGCAAAACTTGACATTTTCTCCCCCTTCCGAAGTGAGGCTCCTGCGCCATGGCACCCCGTAAACCGGCTTCTCGTTCGCTCGCGACGTCTCGTAGCGGTTCCACCGGTTCGACGAACGCTCAGTCGTTCAAAAAGAATTTCGACAGGGTCGTCGAGAACATCGAGACCGTGTTGAAGGGCAAGAACGAGGTGGTCCGGCTGGCGCTGGTCGCCATCCTCTGCGAAGGCCACATCCTTTTCGAGGACGTGCCCGGCACCGGTAAAACGGTGCTCGCCCGAGCCATTGCCCAGTCGATCAACGCCACCACGCAGCGTGTGCAGTGCACGCCGGACATGCTCCCGGGCGACATCACGGGCTCGTCGATCCTCGATCAGCGCAAGGGCACCTTCGAGTTCCGCCCCGGCCCCGTGTTCTGCAACGTTCTGCTGTCCGACGAGATCAACCGCGCCACCCCGAAAACACAGTCCTCGCTGCTCGAGGCCATGGCCGAGCGCCGGGTGTCAGCCGACGCCGTCACCTACGATCTACCCCGTCCGTTCCTCGTACTCGCCACCCAGAATCCGATCGAACAGGCCGGTACCTTTCCGCTGCCTGAAGCGCAGCTTGACCGTTTCTTGTTCAAGATGAGCCTGGGTTACATGGACCGCGCCGCCGAGCACGAGGTGATGTTCGCCAACGCGAAACAGCTGTCGATCGAAGACCTCGGTCCGGTCATCGACACGAAAGACATCGAAAAGATGATCGCGTACGCCAGCGACATAGAGGTGTCCGACGACGTCGCCTATTACATCGTCGACTTGGTGCAGGCCAGCCGTAACGACGCGAACATCGCGATGGGCGGCTCACCGCGCGCCACGATCGCCCTGCTCCGGTCGGCCCGCGTGCTGGCCGCCAGCGACGGCCGCAGCCACGTGTATCCCGACGACGTGCGCACCGTGCTGCCCTACGTGATGGCCCACCGCATTGTGTTGAACCCCGACGCGATCCTGCGCGGCGAAGACGTCAGCAACGTCCTTGATCGGGTCACCAACCAGGTCAAGCCGCCGATCTCGGCCAAGTCCAAGTAGGTCGGGGCCCTAACAACCGTTCATGGCTGCTCTCCGTCGCACGAAACCTGGGGCGCCAACCGCGCCACAAGGTACGAAACTGTCGTTTGGGCGACGCTCACGCGTTCGGCTCGACGCCATCACAGACGCGCTCGCGCCCGCGGCCCTGCGAACCCGCACCGAGGGTTGGAAGCGCGCCACCGGAGTAACGGTCTACGGCGTGGTCGCGTTCAGCGGGTTCGTGGTCGTGTGGCTTCTGGCCAAAATCGTTGCCGGCACCGCGATGTACCTGTTCGCGTACGGCCTGTTGATGCTGTTCGTGATTTGCTTCTTCCTGGCGCCCCGCAACCTAAAGCTGAGCGGCGAACGGGCCGGGCTGTTCCCGCGGGCCCATGAGGGCGACCGGCTCGAAGTCGAGGTCACCCTCGAGGCCCGCCGCGGCGTGTCGACCTTCGTGCTCGAAGAGCGGGTGCCCGAACGCCTCGGTCAACCGGTGCGGGTGCCGATCACGCGCTTGTCGTCGGGCCAGAAGCTGACCCACCGCTATTCGGTGCGCTGCACCCGTCGCGGCGTTTACGAAATTGGCCCCCTTGTCGCGGTCAAGAGCGATCCGCTCGGCCTGACCCAGCGCGAAACGCTGATCGCAGAGCCGTTTGAACTGCTCGTGCATCCCCGCATAGAAATCGTTTCCGACCGTCCGCTCACCCGGCAGTTCGAAGACCCGCCGATTCGTCCGCCGGTGTCCAAGCCGTGGCCGTCGGGCCTCGAGTTCTACGGCATGCGCGAATACACACCGGGCGACGACCTGCGCCGCATCGTGTGGCGAGCCTCGGCCCGCACCGGAAAGATCATGGTGCGCGAGGCCGAACAGGGCATCACGGACAAGATCACGATCATCTTGGACACCGACCGGGGCTCGCACTCGCGTGACGCCGAGGGTCTATCCGAGAGCTTCGAGGCTGGCGTGCGCGCCGCTGCATCGCTGGCGGTGCGCCACCTGCGCGAGGGCTACGAGGTCAAGATCGAAACCAACGGGGGCCCGCTTACCCGCTCGATGCGCGGCGCCCAACAACAGTTGCCCCTGCTCGACGCGTTCGCCAAGGTCGACATGGGCCGCGAGCCGCTGGGCACCGTCATCAGCCGTCTGCTCGGCAACGCTCAGCGAGACGCCCACAACGTGCTCATCACGCCCAACCTCGGTCAGCGTGAGGCGGCCCAACTGAAGCTTTTGCTGAACAAGGGCATCTCGATTCTCGTGGTCGCGCTTTTGTGGGACGACGAGAATGCGGAAACCCCGGGCCTTGCCGCCGCCATGGGCTGCCAGGTGGCGAGCCTGCATCCGGGCGGCGACCTGGCTTCGGCGCTGTTCCGCAACATCGGCGCAGGAAACCGGATTTAGATGGCGACCACGGAATCTGACCTCGCCGCGCTGGAAGAAGACGTCCTCGACCGCCTCACCGAAGAGGCTGGGGGGGTCGAAGCCGACATCGAGCGGGCCGCCGGCGCGCCCGAAGAAGCGCCGATAGAGCAGCCAATCGGTCGTATCGCGGTCGCCATGGCCTTCCCGGTGATCGCTACTGCGATCATGACCGGCGGAGTCTTTTCGGGCACCAGCCCCCGCATCTACGGCGCGGTAGCCGGCGTCCTCGGCATCGGCCTGGCCATTGTTGCCAACCGGCAGCGCCGACTGTCGTCCACGATGATCATCGTGGCCCTTGGCATTTTCGCCATCGGCGCGCTGATGATGATCCCGACCGGCGTTGGCAACATCGGCTCGCTGGCCAGCCTCGTAAAAGAAGCAAACACGCAGGGCGACCTCACCCGCCCACCGGTGCCATTCATCCCTGGTTGGCACGCGGTCCTTGGTTGGCTGATGGCCGTAGTCGGCTTCTCGGCGGCATGGGTCGCACTCGCCTTCCGCAAACCGGCTCTCGCGCTCGTCGTTCCGATCCCCTTCGCCGCGCTCGGCGGTATCAGCGTGCCCAAAGATCAGCAGATCGCCAGCGGCATCGTCGTGCTCGTTTTGTTCGTGTTCGGCCTCGTGCTGCTCTCGTCGAGCTCAGGCCTCGAGGGCGACGAAAAGCCGACGCTGGCCTACGAAGTGCGCAACGCCCTGCGTTCGCTGCTCGTGATCATTCCGGTCACGGCGCTGCTGATCGGCGCCAGCCAGCTCGACTTTCTTTTCCCGAAGCCCAACATCAACCCGGCCGAGGAACCTCAAAAACCCAAGACCGTGCCGCTGTCCAAGGTGGTCGACCGCCCCCTGTTCCGCGTCAAGTCGGACCTCACCGGCCCTTGGCGCATGGGCAGCCTCGACGTGTACGACGGCACCGACTGGCGCCTCGCCGCGATCAGCGACGCCAACGTGAAGCCCGTCCCCAAGAACGGAGTCATCGACGCAAGCCTCACGCCTCGTGTCGAGGCGAACTTCCGGGTGCTCGGCCTCACCGGTGCCGTGCTGCCCGGCCTGGCCAACCCCTACGGCCTGCAGGCCAAGGGCATCATTCCGTCGTTCGATTACCGGTCGAGCAACATCCGCCTGGCGTCGGGCACGCTCAAGCCCGGCAACGAGTACACGGTGCAGGGCGCAGGCCTGCCCACCATCGCCGAGCTCGAATCGGTGGTCGAGCCGAACCCGGCCGACGTAGTGCAGTTCACCGAAGGCGTCGGGTCCCAACCTCCGGCGGTTGCCGATCTGATCGCGAAGTCCGACGCTTTGCCCTCGCGCTGGGCCAAGTTCGACTTCCTGCGAAACTTCGTGCTCGACAATGTGGTGGCTACCGGCGTGGGCGTGCCCGTGAGCATCACGCCCCAGCGGGTCGACCAAATCTTGACCAGCCTTGAGGCGACGCCTTACGAGATCGTGGCCACCCAAGCGATGTTGGCCCGCTGGATCGGCGTGCCCTCACGCATCGGTTTCGGCTTCGACGGCGGCGAAAAGGTCGAGGGCAAAACGCTCGAGATCCGACCGAAGAATGGCGCTACGTTCGTCGAAGTGTTCTTCCCGGGCTTCAAGTGGGTGCCGGTTGTGGGCACGCCCAAGAAGGCCAAGCCGTCGGTGTCGAGCGACCCGAACACGCAACAGACCGACCCGAACATCCTGCCTAGCGACGACGTCACCATTCAGGTGTTCCTACCGGTGATCACGCCTCCGGAATCGGTCTTCGGTGAGCAGCTATTACGCGGCTTGCTCGTCGGTTTGCCGATCGTGTTGTTCCTCCTGTTGATTTATTCGACGTACCCAGCGGCGCGAAAGTCGCGCATCCGGTCGCGGCGGCGACGAGGCGCGCAAGAATTGGGCCCGCGGGCGCGGATCGCGCTCGCCTACGCCGAGTTCCGCGACGTCGCCACGGATTATGGGTTCTCGCATCCCACCGACACCCCGCTCATGTACGTCGAGCGCTTCATCGAAGACGACGAGCACACCGAACTGGCTTGGCTTGTTACCCGCGTGTTGTGGGGCGACCTGCAGCACGACGCCAGCCTCGAACTTGCAGTCGCGGCCGACGAACTGTCGCGGTCGCTCAAGCGTCGCGTTGGTTCGGCCCAGCCCGCGACGGTGCGATTCGTCGCGGCGGTGTCACGATTGTCGTTGCGCAACCCGTTTGCGCCCGATTTAAACGCATCACTTTCCGGCAAAACCAAGGAGGAGCCTGAATATGCGACAGCCTCTGCGTAAAGGTCTGCGCGGCCTAGCGCTTGCGCTCGCTGTGGCGGCGGCAACGTCGGCCTGCGTCCAGCAGAACAAGTCCGGGGTCGGGCTCGTGAAGTTCGACTCGTCGGCGGTGTTCGGCGTGGCGACCAAGACGGAACTGCCGGGCTTCGACGTGCCCGACTCGTTTCCCGACGGCTTTGCCAGTTCCGATCTGCCCAGTATTCCGCCGAACCCGTTGCGGCCCGCTGCTCCCGCGGTCGAGTCCGTGGGCGTCTGCCCTCAAGCAAAGCTCGCGGACTTCCCCAAGAAACCAGCGACGGTCACCGTTGCCGGCACGCCCACGCCCGGCGTTTACCCGTGGAAGCGCGTCGAAGTGGTGCAGCAGAACACCGCCAACACGCCGGCGCGTACGCAACGCCCCTTCGCACTCGAGAGCCGCGCCATTCGCCGCGTCGAGCGCCAGAACGATCATCAGTTCGTTTTCGAGATGCTGGCCCCCGACCCCTCGGCGTCGGGCAACACGGTGATCACGTCGTTCCTGGTCAACACGAACCCGACCCTCCTCGTTGAGCGGAGCGTCCCCGGCCGCACGGTCGGCGTGGTGCCGGTCGGTACGCAAGACGTCCGCATCGGTAATCCGGACGACCTGGGCGGCATTTTCATCAGCCGCATTGAGACCCAAAACGAGAAGGGCGAGCGCGTGTCGGTGTTCGCGCCGCTTGAGCCCATCACGGTCGTGCCCCTCGACGGCGGCGTGGTTCGTAGCGGCCAGGTCTTTCGCAGCCTGGGCATCGATCCGACCTCGCAGACCGTGCTGCTCAACGACGGTCTCGTCACCCGCACGACACGCATCGATGCGTGCGGCGAGGTCGTCGAGGGCTACTCCGTCGCGCTGAAGCAGACCTTCAGCAACGACATCGTCCTCGATGACGCGGATTCACTTCAAAAGGTCGCCGCTCGATCGCAGACCCGAACAGCCGAGTTCGTGTTCGCAACGCAGTACGGGGCGCTCCCGATTCAGGAGATCCTCACCATCGGCGACTTCCGCGAAGACGCCGTGGCGTTCGCGGGGCGATGGGAACTCGGTGGCCTCACACCCAAGCCGCTGCCCGACGCACTTAAGTAGGCGGACGCACACCCACCCATGCTTTCGTCGGTATTTCCTGTCGGTAGTCGTGCCCGCTCAATCGCCGCGGCCGGGCTGTCCCTCGCTATTGCGCTCGTTGCCGTGCAGTTCGTGCTGCCCGGAAGTGCAGGCGGCGGCCGCGGCACGCCGATGGCGATCTTGTTCAACGGCGTCGTGCTCGGTTGCGGCACCGCGCTAATTGCGCTCGGCCTCGTTCTCGTCTACCGGTCGCTGCGCATCATCAACTTTGCGCAAGGCGCGCTCGGCGCCGCCGGCGGCCGCCTGTTCTTCGAGTTCGTCCAGTTCACCCAGGTGCCCTTCCCAATTGCGTTGCTGCTGGGCGTGGGCATGGGGGCGGTGGTGGGCGTGGGATTCGACCTCATCTTCGGGCGTCGGTTTTTCAATCATCCCCGCATCGTCCTGACGGTCGTAACGGTCGCAGCGCTGCCCTTCGTCGCCTTCTTTCTCGCCGGCCTTATGCCGAGCCTGCCGATCTTTCCCCGGTCCGGCCTTCGCTCGTTGGTCGAGCAAGAGGGCCTCGTGCCGTCGCGGGGCTTCCTGCCCTTCAGCGGTTGGAAGTTCCAGATCGGCGGTTTCAACAACGCCTACGGCTTCCCGGAAGTCTTTGCCATCGAGTTGTTCGTCTTCGCGCTGATCGGTGTTGTCTGCTTCTTGCGATACACGCGATCGGGTGTGGCGATCCGGGCGCTGGCCGAGAACTCGGAGCGGGCGTCACTACTCGGAATCCCCGTCGGCAACCTGTCCACGATGGTCTGGGGCATCGCTGGCGCCTTGTCGGCGCTGGGCGTCATCGGAGTCGGTTCGCTCACCGCCCCGGCTGCGGCTACGGCGAGCGGCGTGTTCATACCGGCGCTGTTGGCCCCCCTTACCGCGGCGGTTATCGCCCGGTTCGAAAGCATTTCAGTAGCGGTCTTCTCATCCCTCGTGCTCGTAACCACGGCGACCGCGGTGCTCTACAGCTACCCCACGCAAGCGGGCCTGATTCAAGTCGGTTACTTCCTGCTGCTGGTCGCGTTCCTGGTTTTGCAGAAACGGCGCGCCGGCCGCAGCGAGGAGGGTGCCGGCCAAGGCTGGGCCGCCGTGCGCGAGCAGCGCTCGGTTCCCAAGGAACTCGCGGGCGTGTCCACCGTGCGCAACACCCGCTGGGCGCTGATCGCCTTCGGTCTGCTGGCCTTGATCGTGTTCCCGATCGTGGTGCCCACGCGGTTCCAGTTCCTCGGCAGCACCATTCTCATTCAAGCGATCATCGGTGTGTCGCTCGTGGTGCTCACGGGTTGGGCGGGCCAGATCAGCCTCGGCCAGTTCGGGTTCTCTGCCGTCGGCGCGATCGTCGGCGGTGCGCTCACGGCCAAGGCCGGCGTGCCCTTCTGGTTCGCCGTACCCATCGCGTCGGCATTTGCCGGAGCCTTTGCCGCTGTCATCGGGATCCCCGCGCTGCGGCTCAGGGGTCTCTTCCTGGCGGTCACCACGCTGGCCTTTGCCATCGCGGCCGAGCAGACGTTTTTCAACAAGGCGTACTTCGGTTGGCTATTGCCTGAGACGATCGACCGGCCGACGCTGTTCTTCCTGAACTTCGATCAAGACCGGCCCATGTATTACCTGTCGCTGTTCTGCCTCGTGTTGGCCATCCTCGTTACGGTCAATCTGCGCCGCAGCCGGTTCGGCCGTCTGCTGATCGCCATGCGCGAGAACGAAGCCAACGTGCAGAGCTTCGGTGTGTCGGCCGTGCGGCTGAAGCTCACGGCCTTCGCGGTGTCGGGCGCGCTCGCCGGCTTTTCAGGTGCGGTGTTCGTGCACCAGCAGCGCGGCCTGTCGGCACTGTCGTTCGGTTCCCAGCGCAGCGTCGACGTGTTCGTGTTCACCGTGCTGGGTGGCATCGGCTCGGTGGGCGGCGCCCTACTCGGCTCGGGCTACGACAACCTGCTGCGCTACTTCTTGCCGAGCAACGATTTCTTCCGAACCGTGCTCGGCGCGTTGCAGTTCGGCGGCAGCACGTTGCTGGTGCTCTACGTCGCGCCCGCCGGTCTCATTGGCGTCGTCACGAAGATCCGCGATGCGTGGCTGCGGATCATCGCCCAGCGGCGGCAGATCATCGTGCCCAGCCTCTTCGCCGACTACGACCCGGCCGCCCTCGAGCGCCGTCTCATTCCGCTCGCCGACCCCGACGCGCACAGCGGCCTGGCTGCCCTCGGCCCCGGCGCCCGATTCCGGCTTGGTTCTGAGTTGCACGGCGGCGCCCGCAGCGCTCCGGCGCTGCACCATCGCGACGACGAACGGCTAGCCATTGGCGCGGCCTCGGCCTCGCTCGGTGACATCGACGCGGGGCCACCCGACGCGGTTGTGGGTGCCGCGTTGTCGGCCGGCCGAGAGGACATATAAATGGCCAAGCGCCGAAGTGCAGTTGGAGGCATCCTGGGTGGCGCGTTCGCGCAGCTCAGGTTCTTGCTCGGTGAGACGCGCCGGTACGGGGAGCTACGCCAAACGCCCTACGGCCTCACGCCATGGCTCGTTATCACCGTGGTCAGCACCATGCTCAGCTTCGAGTCCGCCGCCTTCGGCGTGGCCGGGCCCGACATTGCCCAGGACCTTGGCATCAACCTGTCGGGCCTGATCGGCATCGGCGTGATGGTCAACGTGATCGGGATCATCCTGGGCATATACGTGGCCTACAAGTTCGACCGCATCAAGCGGGCGCCGTGGATCGGCATCGGCACTATCGCGTCGGGCTTCGCCGGTTTGTGGCACACGCAGGCCACCAGCTTCGCCACCGTGGCCGGCGCCCGCGCCGCCGACGATGCGGCCACCCTCGCCATCAGCACGCCATTCGCCTCGCTCCTGGCCGACTACTACCCACCCGAAGCCCGCGGCCGAGTGTTCGCGCTGCGGGGCTTGACCGGCCCAATCATCGGCGCCATCGCGGTGGCGGTGTCCGGCCCCATGATCGACAACTTGGGCTGGCGCTTTACCGGATTCGTCTTCGCTTCAGCAGTTGTTGTCGCTGGGTTCTACGCCCTGATCAAACTGCGCGAACCCGTGCGCGGGTTCATGGAGCGCCGAGCCATGGGCGCCACCGACGAGGTCGCGGTCCAAGAAGACGAGCCACTCACAATCGGTGAAGGCTGGCGCACGTTGCTCAAGATCCGCACGCTGCGGCGAGGCCTGATCAGTACCGCGTGGAACGGGCCCGCCGACGTGGCCTTCGGGCTGTTCTTCCCGCTGATGCTCTCGCAGTTCTACGGCCTAAACGCCACCGAGCGCAGCTTCGTGTTCCTGCCCAGCTTGGCCTTCGGCTTCTTTGGCAGCTTGTGCGGCGGGGCGCTGATCGACTACTTCTCGCGGCGCCGCCCCAGCCAAGTGCTCGTGACCACCGGCGTGTTCGGGCTTATCTCGTCGTTCGGCCTCGTCATCTTCGCCTTCGGGCCACCGGTGTGGGTGATCGTGGCGACGTTGTGCTTCTTCTCGTTCGGTCGCGGCATTTCCGGGCCGGCGCGAGGTGCGATTTACTCGCAGGTCACCCCACCGAACGTCCGGTCCCTCGGCGGCGCGCTCGAGTTGGTCGCGACGCTGCCGAGCTACATCGTGTGGACGCCTATGGCGTTCGCGCTTTTTGGTGCTTACGGCTTTAAGACCGTCATCGCGTTCGGCGTGCCGTTCGCGATCATCAGCTCGGTCATCGACATTTCGACGGCGCCGCTGTTCGACGTCGACCGTCGTAACGCGTTCAGCGCCGCGGTTGCGGCCGAGGAAATCCGCAAGAGCCGAGCCGCGGACGACGCCAAGCTGCTCGTGTGCCGCGACGTGTGCGTGGAGTACAGCGGCGTGCAGGTGCTGTTCAACGTCGACTTCGACGTGCGCGAGGGCGAGATCATCGCGTTGCTCGGCACCAACGGCGCCGGCAAGTCCACGCTGTTGCGCGCCATCTGTGGCATCTCCGAAGCCAGCGACGGGGCAATCGTGTTCGACGGTCGCGACATCACCCACAGCCCGCCGAACGAGATCGCGGCCCGCAGCGTGATCTGCATGCCCGGCGGCCGCGGCGTGTTCCCGGGTTTGACGGTGCGGGACAACCTGTTGCTGGCGAACTGGCTCACCACCGACCCGAAAGACGTACGCGACCGACTCGCCGAGGTCTTCGAGATCTTCCCCGTGCTGCGCGAGCGCGCCGACGTAAACGCAGCCACGATGTCGGGCGGCGAGCAACAGATGCTCAGCCTGGCCCTCGCCTTCCTGGCCAAGCCCCGCTTGCTCATGATCGACGAACTGTCGCTTGGCCTGTCGCCCGCGGTGGTCGGCGAGCTGATCGAGATCGTGAAAGAGATTCACCGCCGCGGCGTCACGGTCATCGTCGTCGAACAGTCGGTGAACGTCGCGCTCACGCTGGCCGACAAGGCAATCTTCATGGAGAAGGGCGAGGTGCGCTTCGAGGGCGCTACGTCTGAGCTAATGCGCCGCCCCGACATTCTCCGCGCCGTCTACGTGAAGGGCACCGGAGCGCTTACCGAGGGCGCCACCGCGCGCCGCACAGACGAGCGCCGCCGTTCCGCCGAGTTGGAGTTGGCCCGTCCCATTCTCGAAGTCACCGGCCTCACGAAACGCTTCGGCGGCGTGACGGCTGTCGACGATCTCAGCTTCGCGCTGCGCGAGGGCGAGGCCCTGGGTGTGATCGGGCCCAACGGTTCGGGCAAGACCACGCTGTTCGACCTCATCTCGGGGTATCAGGCCGCGGACGAGGGCCAGGTGTTCTTCGACGGCGTCGACATCACCGGCCTGCCGCCCGAACAACGGGCCCGGCGCAAGCTGGTGCGCCGCTTCCAGGATGCGCGGATGTTCGGGTCGCTGTCGGTCTACGAGACGATCCTGGTCTCCCTCGAGCAGCGCCTCGAGGTGCGCTCCACGTTCCTGTCCGCCTTCGGCGCACCCCAGGCCCGGCGGGCCGAGCGCCGCTTGCGGCTGCGGGCCGACCGGCTCATCGAGTTGCTCGAACTGCAGGCGTTCCGGGACAAGTTCGTGAGCGAACTGTCCACCGGCCTGCGTCGTATCGTCGACCTCGCCTGCGTGCTCGCGGCCGAACCACGCGTGTTGTTGCTCGACGAGCCCTCGAGCGGCATCGCCCAGGCCGAGGCCGAAGGCCTCGCGCCGTTGCTGTCTCGTGTTCGCTACGAGACCGGATGCTCGATGCTGATCATCGAGCACGACATGCCACTGATCTCTGCTGTGTCCGACGAACTTCTCGCCCTCGAGATGGGCGGGTTGATCGCACGCGGCACCCCCGAAGACGTGTTGAACGACGAACGAGTCATCAGCGCGTACCTCGGCACCTCAGAAGCCGCCCTCAAACGTTCCGGGAGTCTCGTCTAATGCAACGCCATGTCATCACTCGTGTCATCACCGTTGTCGCCGCGGCCCTCGTGTTGGTCGCATGCGGCGGTGGGGGCGGGGTCGGCGGCGACCTCGGCGACGTGAAGAAGGGAGAAGGTGGCAAGGGCGCCATCGGCCAAGCCACCACCACCGCACCGCCGGTCACCGCCGCGGTCACAACCGTTACTACCGCCGCCGCCGCCAAAGCCGCGCCCGTGACTACCGCCAAGCCGGCTCCCGTCGCGCCGACCGCGACCTACACGATCAACAACGATACGAAGGGCCAGTACATCGAACCGCTCAGCCACTCGGTGCGCGCTGGCCAAATCGTGCGGTTCGTGAACTCCGACGACAAGCCGCACGTGATCGTGGGCAAAATCGGCGGCACGGTTGTCCTGGGCCCGTCGCCGTCCATCGAGCCGGGCGGTCAATGGGACGTCAAGCCCACCGTCGTCGGCACCTACGACCTTGTCGACGAGCAACGGCCCTACGCGCAGGGCGTTACCCTGACGGTGTCGCGTTAAATGCACATGCGTCGCCCACTGTCATTGCTCGCGGCGCTGTCAGCCGTTGCGGTGCTCAGCGCGGCTTGCGGCACCGACGGCCCAATCGGCACCTCGGCCAAGCAGATCAAGCAACTGCCGGCCGACCAGCTCGACGGGCCCTACCTCGGGCTGGTGCCCGAGCGTGAGGATGTGAAGCCCAAGCTGTCCGAGCAGGAGGCAAACGCGTATATCGACTCGGTGGGCCTCTACTCGTTGCGCAGCGGCGAACGCCTCGAGGCCACGCTCCAGATCAGCAAACTGTCCGACAAGGCACGCCCGGATGACCCAGCTTTTCAGCAGCAAGTCGCCAACCAAATCGGCGGAACGACTGTGCAGTCCTTCGTGATGGACGGCCGCACCGTGTTCCGCTCGTCTCTGCGCAAGCAAAGCCTTACGTCCTGGTTCCGAGGCGACTACTTCATGATCCTCGCTGTGCGCGACACCTACAAGACACCGCGCAGCTTGCTGCGGGTGCTGTTGAAAGAGGTCACGTTGTGAGGCCGCGTCGCGCCGTAGCCGCGCTGCTCGCCGTCGCCGTTGTGGCCACGGGTTCTGCTTGCGCGAAACGCAACGAGGACAAGGAGTACCTCATCAAGGTGCTCGACAAGAGTGCGCACACATCGGGCGTGTTTCGTTACAACGACGAAACCCCTAAGTCCCGGTTTCTGCCCAACGGATCGGTGGCAACGGTACGAGGGCTGATCGAAGACGACTTCCGGTACAAGGCGCGTTTGTCCGTCGACGGTGGAGATGCCCTCGACGAAATCGTCGCCGACGACTCGTTTGCCGTGCGCTTCCTCGATCCCGCCGGACTTCCGCTGTTCACGGGCGCCGGTTTCGATCCGGCGACGCGTGCGCTGTTGGCCGCGAAGTACTGGGTGGAGGACCCATTCGGCGCGCCGCCGATCGGCGATGCGGCGGTGGCCGATCGGTTGCTCGGTCTCGATCCGATTGTGGACTCGTTATCGGTCATCCCCTATATCCAAGACGCGATTTCGCAGTCGGCCGCAGTGGAGAAGTTCAACGAAGAGCAAATCGATTACCGGCCCGCCGAAGACCCGTTCCCTCGCCCGGCCAAGGGCTCGGGTGTCGAGCGATGGGACGTCAAGCCGACGCAGATTCCTCGTGCTGATGCGGCCGAAACCGGCAACGGTAACGTGAGCCTGGCCCCGGCGTCGGTGTTCCGGAAGCTGGCGATTTACATCAAGGACGACCGGGTCGTGCAGATCCGCGAACAGCTCGCAGCCCGCTTCGATTTGCTCGACAAGTTGCGCAACTACATCGAACGCTACCTCGAGAAGCTTGACGACACGACCGCGCAGTCGGCCGCCTCGCAGATCAGAGAAGTCGAGAACGATCCGGTTCAGCTCGAAGCCATCCTCAATCTCGCCCTCAACCAGATTCGGGTAACCGCGGGCGAAACTCCTATCCGCTTCCGCTCGATGCGCTTCGAGTTGAGCCGCCAGGGCGAAAAGGTTCGCGCCGAGCTACCGACGGGCACCGATGTCAGGAGGGGTTCGCTGGCCGCCTTCGGCGTCAACAAGGCCATCGCGGAGGCCGCGGTAAACGCGGCGGCCGGTGACGAGTCTGGTGTTTCGACCACTACCACGACGCTGCCGGAAACCACCACGACCACTGTTCCCTAAATGACGAAGCGCCTTCTGGTTGTGATGGCGGTGCTGTTGGGCGCGTGCAGTTCCTCGCCGTCGGCTCCCGCGGTTGCGCTGGATGGGTCGCCCCGGGTGCCCGACATCGAGGGCGTGGTCACTTCGGTTTCGCGCGAACGCCTTTCGTTGGACGGCGACCGCAAGTATCCGGTCGACGACGATCTGATCGCGTTCTCCACTTACAACCGACGCGCGGTTGCGCTCGCGGGCGCGAAAGGCAAATACGTGCATATCGGGCTGCGCGACGGCGAAGTGGTCTGGCTTGGTCAAATCGGCGTGGTGCAAGTCGAAGACACCAAGAGAACAGTCGTGTACCAGGGAAACCTCAAGTCGGTTTCGGGTCGGCGTATGACCTTCGCCGACGGCACCGTGCTGCGTTTGGCTCAGGGCCTCACACCGCCCGCAGATGTGCGGGGCTCCACCCTCGTGGTGATCGACCCCGACCGCCACGTCGTGCAGGGCGCCACGTTTGCGCCCGCCGCCACCACAACCACCCGACCCGATAAGTCCTAGAAGATGCGAGACAATACGACCGTGCGTGTTAACCGAATCGTCCTCGTCGCGTGTGCCGCGGCGTTCATGCTCGGCATCGGGCTTCCGTCGGCGAAGGCAACGGCCGACCCGTTCTGGGCGCGCCAGTACGGCCCGGTGCAGATCGGTGCCGACAACGCGTGGCAGAAGTCCACCGGTAAGGGCGTCACCGTCGCGGTGATCGACTCGGGTGTCGACGTCGACCATCCCGACCTGAAGGCCAAGCTGGTGCAGGGCCGTGACTTTGCGTGCAGCGACGACAACCCCGACGACGACTCGACGATCAAGGACAGCAGCGGCCAGCCCGTCAAGGGTCACGGCACGCATGTCGCGGGCACGGTGGGCGCTATTACGAACAATCAGATCGGCGTGGCCGGCGTCGCGCCCGACGTGAAGATCATGCCGCTGAAGGTGTTCGCCACGAACGACTCCTGTTCGTCTTCCAGCGGTGGATTGTTGTCGACCACGATTACGTCGGCCATCGACTACGCGGTCGACAATGGAGCGAAGGTGATCAACCTGTCACTCATCGAGATCGTCAGCGGCGCCTTCGGCTTGCTCATCGACTCGATTGAAAGCCGCTGTCGCGCCGCGTTCGATCGCGGCACGCTCTGTGTAATCGCCGCCGGCAACGACGGGTCGGCCCAGCCCTCGGGCTACTCCCGTGACACCCCCGCCCTGATCGTTACCGCCAACGACAAGACGGGCGCCCACGCCTCGTTTGGCCAGAAGGCCGACACCATGTGGGGCGTGTCGGCTCCCGGCGTCGCGATCCTTAACACATGGCCGATAGACGATCCGGCGCACGACGGTTACAACGAAATCCAAGGGACATCGATGGCCGCACCCCACGTCGCTGGCGCCGCCGCGGTGCTGTTTGCGACGGGTCTGAACGCACGCCAGGTCGCTGAAAAGCTCGTCAACACGGCGGGTCCCGCCCGCGACCAAGTCGTCGAAGGCGCCGGGCTCATTCATCTCGACCGCGCCGTGGGCCTCGAGCCGATCACCACCACGCTCAAGAACCAGCCGGCCACTGCTGCGGGCGGCACCAGCACTAAGACTGGGCGCAACGCGGCGAGCGGTGGGGCCGGCTCGGTGGCGACCACACCATCGACGGCTCCGGAGCCCACGGTCGAACGCGGCGACTTCGAGGCCGGTCTGGCCGCCGACGACGCGAACAAAGACTTCAACCAGTTGCGGCTCGAGCAAGCGTCGAAAAACTCGGCCAACCAGCCGTTCAACGCGGCTGGCCCGTTACTGGGTCTCTCCGCGGTGGCGCTCTTAGTCACACTCGCCGTCGCAATTCCGCGCATGCGCTCAAAAGACACGCCTCCGCTCACGTAGCTGGACCATTCACGGCGGAGCCCGGCGTCGGTCGATCGGGCTTGGCGCGGTTGATCGGTTGCGTTCACGGCGTTCGTTTCGCGTCGCGTAACGGCCGTGTTTCAATGAAACAACCGCCCTGCGCCACGCGCACCGCACCCGTACAATCCCCCGATGCTCGAATCGTCGGTAGTGCAGAAGGTGCTGGGTGCCGCGTTGCGGAGCGGTGGGGAGTGGGCCGAGGTTTTCGTTGAAGACCGCACCGCCTCATCGGGCCGCCTTGACGACGGACGCATCGAAGAGTTGTCGTCGTTGCGCGACCGTGGTGCCGGGATCCGCGTCGTGATCGGTGAAACCACCGGGTTCGCCCACACCGCCGACCTGAGCGAGAACGGCCTGCGCATCGCGGCCGAGGCCGCTTCGGCCGTCGCCCGCAGCGGCGGCGGGGGCGTGAAGGAAGTTGCGCTCACCAGGCAGACCCAACCGTCGATCAACCACATCGTCACGATGCCCGAAACAGTGGCCAAGGCCGACAAGGTCGAGCTGCTCAAGCGAGCGAATGTCGCGGCGCGTGGCGAAGGCAATTCGATCAGCCAGGTCAGCGCGAACTACGCCGATATCCGCCGGCGAATCCTCGTGGCCAACAGCGACGGCCTGCTTGCCTCCGACGACCAAGTGCGCACGCGTTTTTCGGTCACGGCCGTTGCCAGCGGCGACACCGGCATGCAGACCGGCTACAAGTCGACCGGGTTTTCGATGGGCTGGGAATTGTTCGACCGCGTCGACGTCGAGAGCATGGCCCGCGGTGCCGCGCAAACCGCGATCACAAAGTTGAAGGCGCGTCCGGCGCCCAGCGGCGCCATGCCGGTGGTGTTGGCCAAGGGCAGCGGCGGCGTGATGTTCCACGAGGCGTGTGGTCACGGCCTCGAGGCCGATGCCGTGCAGAAGAACACCACCGTTTTCGCGGGCCGGGTCGGGGAGTTGGTCGCGTCACCTCTGGTTACCCTCGTCGACGACGGCACGATGGGCCCCGAGTGGGGCAGCTTCTCCATCGACGACGAAGGTCGCCCCGCGACCTACAACGTGTTGATCGAAGACGGCGTGCTTACCGACTACATGTGGGACTTCCTCCGGGCCCGAAAGGCCGGCCGCCCCACCAGTTCGGGTAACGGCCGCCGCCAGTCCTACGAGTACCTGCCCATGGTGCGCATGACCAACACCTACGTGCTCGCCGGCCAGGAAGACCCCGACGAAATCGTGCGCCAAACCCCGAACGGCGTGTTCGTAGCCCACCTCGGCGGCGGCCAGGTCAACACGGCCACCGGCGACTTCGTGTTCGGCATGGAAGAGGCGTACCTGATCGAAAACGGCGAGATCACCGAACCACTGCGTGAGGCGAACCTGATCGGCAACGGCCCCGAGGTGCTCAAGAACATCGACGCCGTCGGCAACGACTTCGCGATGGGCTCGCCGGGTATGTGCGGTAAGAACGGCCAGAGCGTGCCGGTGGGCGACGGCCAGCCAACGCTGCGCGTTTCGTCGATGACGATCGGCGGTACCGCGTCGTGAGCGATTCGAACGAGCTGTTGGACCTTGCCGTCAAGATCGCCGGGTGGGCCAACGACGGCGAGCAGGTCGAGGCCTACGTCGCCCGCGGCAACTCCACCACCGTGCGTGTCTACAACGCGGACATCGAGTCGTTCTCGTCTGCCCAAGAGGAGGGTGTGGGCATCCGCGTGATCGTCGACGGGCGACAGGGCTTCGCCTACGCGGGCTCGCTCGACCTCGAAGTGTTGCAAGACACGATCAGCGAGGCACGAGACAACGCCGGCTTTGCCGAGTACGACGAGTTCGTCGCCCTAGCCGAGCCCGACGGAGTGCCCTTCGCCGACATCGACCTGTTCTGTCCGTCGTTGCTGAACGTGGCGACCGAGAAGAAGATCGACGCCGCCTTCGAACTCGAAAAGAAGTTGCTCGCGTCTGACTCGCGCATCACCACCGTGCCGATGGCGATTTATGGCGACGAGTGGAGCGAGGTCGCGCTGGCTACGTCCACCGGCATCACCGCGTGGCAACAGGGCAACGACTGCGCGCTGTCCACCTACTGCCTCGCCGTAGAAAACGGCGACACGCAAACCGGCTTCGGGTTCACCGTGGCCCGCGAGTTCGACGAGCTCGACATGGACAAGGCCGTGGCCGACGCGGCCAAGCGGGCCACGCAGTTGCTCGGCGCGACCAAGCCGAAGAGCCGTCGTCTGCCGGTGATCCTCGACCCGTATGTCACGTCTTCGTTCCTGGGTGTGATGGGCTTCCCGTTGACCGGCGAGGCCGTGCTCAAGGGTCGTTCGTTCTTTGCCAACCGTGTGGGCGAGACGGTGGGCAGCGCGGCGGTGACCCTCGTATCCGACCCGACCGACACCCGGTCGCTGTCGGCGAACAAGATGGATGCCGAAGGCCTCGCCAGTCGTCGCGTCGGGCTGATCGAGAACGGCGTGCTCAGCGGCTTCGTGCACAACAGCTACACCGCGCGCCGCAGCGGCACCCAGTCCACCGGTTCGGCTGTGCGCAGCATGAAGACCACGCCGACGGTCGGCTGCCGCGCTCTCACACTGCAAGAGGGCACGCAAAGCCAAGAGGAGCTGATGAAGCAGGTGGGTGAAGGCGTGCTGGTGCGCTCGGTCAGCGGCCTGCACTCGGGCGTCAACCCGGTGTCGGGCGATTTCTCCACCGGCGCCGAGGGGTTGATGTTCCGCGACGGTCAGTTGGCCGAACCCGTCCGTGAGTTCACCATTGCATCGACGCTGCAGCGCATGCTCGGCGACGTCGTCGCGGTCGGCAACGACGTCGAACAGCTTCCATCCGGTCTGTCGATGTCGGTCGCCATCGGCGACATCTCGATCAGCGGCGAGTAGCTCTCCGCGGACGCGAGCGGCAAGACTCCGCCGATGCGAATCGACGGGCATAGCCACACGATGTGGTCGGGTGACGCGTCGACAACGCCAGACGAACTGATTGCCGCGGTGCCCGGGAGTGGTGTCGACGTGCTGTGCATCACCGATCACAACAACATCGAGGGCGCGCTGCGCTTCGCTGCATCGGGCGAGCTCGGCATCCCCGTGATCGTGGGCGAAGAAGTGAAAACCATGGCCGGCGAACTCATCGGCCTGTTTCTCACCGAGCGGGTGCCGTTCGGGCTCAAGCCGGCCGAAGCGGTAGCCGCGATCAGGCAGCAGGGCGGCGTCGTGTACGTGCCGCACCCCTTCGACGCGATGCGGCACTGCATGAAGCGGGACGCCCTCTACGGTTTGGCGCGTGACGGCGGCCTGGACGTGATCGAAACGATCAACGCCAAGACGTCGCTGCGGTCGTGTAACGAGCAAGCCGCGCACTTCGCAGCGGAGTTCGGCCTAGCGGCCGCGGGCGGGTCCGACGCGCACGTACCCGCGGCACTTGGGGCGGCGTGGACCGACGTCGACGACGACGCCGATCTCACCAACGCCGACGGGTTCCTCGCCGCGCTGCGCGCTCCGACAGCAACCGTCGGCGGCGGCTACGCCGACCCACCGCGAGCGTGGACGCCTCGAATTGTCCCGTCCACCAAATCGCCCTTTTTACCGGGCGGCCGTTAGTGCCCATACTGCACGCGATTGTCCTCGGCATTGTCCAAGGCCTGACCGAGTTCCTGCCCATCTCGTCGTCGGGGCACCTAGCGATCGTGCCCTGGCTCTTCAAATGGAAAGAGCTCACCAACAACCCCGACCTGAATCAGACCTTCGACGTGGCACTCCACATCGGCACGTTCGTCGGGGCGCTGGCCTACTTCTGGCGCGACATTTGGAGCATCGTGGTCACGCCCGCCCGGCACCGCCTCGGCCTGCTGCTGGTGTTGTCGACGATTCCGGCCGGCCTTGTCGGTATCGCCTTCGAGTCGTCGTTGGCCAACGCCAACGAACTGCTCATTGGCGTGATGCTGATCGTGTTCGGATTGGTGCTCTACGCGGCCGACAAACAGGTGGCCACGCGCACGGCCGAGATGGGGGACAGGCCCTTCGGCGTCCGCGACGCCGCCATCATGGGCCTGGCGCAAGCCGCCGCACTGCAACCCGGCGTGTCGCGCTCGGGTGTGACCATCAGCGCCGGCCGGTTCCTGGGCTTTGACCGCGAGTCCGCGGCGCGCCTGTCGTTCCTGATGGCGATGCCGGTGATCGCCGGTGCCGGTTTCGTGAAGGGCCTCAAGATCGTGGCTGACGGCGGCCTGGGCCCCGGTCTGGCCGCGCCATTTTTCTGGGGCATGCTCGCCAGCGCGGTAACGGGCGCATTCGCGGTGTGGTTCCTGCTGCGGTTGGTGAAGACGCAGAGCTTCACGCCGTTCGTGATCTACCGCGTGATCGCCGGCCTAGCGATAATCGCCATCTATCTCGCTCGCTGATCCCGGCCCTCGCAGAGCGAGTGTGACCGACGCCTTCGCCAACGCGAACGCCACGCGCGCCGCGTCCTTCACGTCGACGGCCAACGTGATGGCGCGGGGCGACACGCTGAGCACCTCGGCGTCGGAGGCGACCGCGAACGACGGCGCGGCTCCGCCGTCGCCCGAAGCACCGCCGTCGAGCTCGTCGCCGACGTCGAACGTGGCCAACACGTCGACGCGGTCGCCCTGGCGCACCAACGGCATCGTTTCGTCGTTCTTCAGCGCGACGGCCCGGAACCCCGGGGCCACCATGGCGGCCACGCCGTGCGCGCCGCGGCCCGCCAGTCGCTCGGTGAGCACCACCTCGCCGGGTTGCACCGCCACTCGGCTGGCTTCGCCCACCGGTGTGGTGGTCGCATCGAGGGCGCCGTCGGGCACCACGCCGCGGGGACGCTCGGCCAGTGCGACATCTGTGTGCACGAACACCTCGCCCGCGGCGACGGACCGGCGTACCACCCACACCGAGCGGGACGACCCCCAATCTTCGGCGGCTTGCGTGGCCTTCCCGATCGCCGAGCCCACCACGCTCATGGTCGCCAAGCCCAACGCGATGGTGACCGCCCACCACACCACGGCCGACCGGCGGATCTTGCGCCACGTGCGACCCCGCGGCCTCCACCCTCGTTGTGAAGCCATCGATTCCCCTCTTTGCGCCCGCGGCGCGACCCAATCGAGAAACGCAAAGGGGGGAGTGGTGGCGAAGCCGCGCCGATGTTAGGGCCCGCGGGGGCGGGCGCCAAGGCCTACTTGGTGGTGGCTTTGGCCGGCTTCTTGTCGGCCTTCTTCTCCGATTTCTCTGACTTCTCGGTCTTTGCCTCGGATTTTTCGGCCTTCGTGTCGCTCTTGTCGCTCTTGTCGCTCTTGTCGGACGAGGACGAGTCGGACGACGACGAACTCTCGGTGGACGACGACGACGATTTCGACGACGACCGGCTGTCGTTCTTATAGAAGCCGCTGCCTTTGAAGGCAATGCCGACCGAACCAAACACGCGGCGCACGGCTCCGCCGCAGCCCTTGTGCTTCTTTAGCGGCTCGTCGTCGAATGACTGCACGACGTCGAAGCGTTCGCCGCATTTCTTGCACGCGTATTCGTAGGTAGGCATGGAAGGGTCAATTTTACTAGGCGTTTACGCAGTTCCCCGAACCGGCTTCC
>JACCXE010000173.1 GCA_013697265.1 Actinomycetota bacterium
GACGCGAAGTTGGTCGGCGCCGAAGCGGCCGGCGGCGCGGCTATCGGCCATGGCGTGCCCGGCGTGGTGCACGGGAGCCAGTCGCTGTTGTTGCAAGACGAGTACGGACAGGTTGTCGAGGCGCACTCGATCAGTGCCGGCCTGGACTATCCGGGGGTCGGGCCCGAGCACGCCCACCTCGCAGCGATCGGCCGGGCGTCGTATTCGGCGGTGAACGACGAAGAAGTGCTCGACGCGCTCCAGTTGTTGGCCCGACTCGAGGGCATCATCCCCGCGCTCGAGTCGGCGCACGCCGTTGCCTGGGTCGCCCGCGCGGCGCGCACCGGCGAGTTGGCGCCGGGCACCACGGTGATGATCACCCTGTCGGGCCGCGGCGACAAAGACGCCGAGCAGATCATGAACGTGCTGCGCCCCAAGGGAAACGGGTGACACCGCCGCCACTGGAGCCAACGCTACGCAAGCTGCGCGACAGCGGTCGCCGTCTCCTCGTGCCGTACATGACTGGAGGGCTGGGCGGACCGCACTGGGTCGAAGCCCTGCTGGCCATGGCCGCAGCCGGCGCCGACGCGATCGAGATCGGCCTGCCGTTTTCCGACCCGGCCATGGACGGCCCCACCATCCAGGAGGCGTCGCAAACTGCGCTCGACGGCGGCGCCACCCCACCGAAGATCCTCGACTCGCTGCGCGGCGTCGACATCGGCGTGCCCCTCGTCGCCATGACCTATTACAACCTCGCGTTCCGCGCTGGCCACGAGCGATTCGCGTCCGATCTCGTGGGCGCCGGCATCACCGGCGCGATCCTGCCCGACCTGCCGCTGGAGGAATCGGCTGGTTGGGAGGCAACCGCGGCCGACCAAGGCGTGGCCTCGATCCTGCTCGCGTCGCCGGTAACGCCCGACGACCGCCTCGTTCAGATCGCGGCACGATCACGCGGCTTTGTCTACGGCGTGTCGGTAATGGGCGTCACGGGCGAGCGTGGCGCGCTGAGCGATACCGCGGCCACGATGGGCAATCGGCTCAAGGCCGTAACCGACACGCCCGTCCTCATCGGCTTCGGCGTGTCGACTCCGGCGCACGCAGTTGAGGCGTCCGATCACGCCGATGGGGTGGTTGTGGCGAGTGTGCTGATGCGGCTCTTGCTGGACGGAAAAGGGCCCGACGCGGTCGGCGACGCGGTCGCCGCCATGCGCAATGCACTCGACGAGGCGCCGCGCCGGTAACCTGTGGTCCGTATAGCTGTGGAAACTGAAACGGGGGAAGCGCCCCCGACCCCCGAAACGTTCGCGAGCCTTGGTATCGACGAAGCGTTAGTTGACGCCCTCGCAGAGACGGGCGTGATTGCGCCATTCGCAATTCAGGGTCTCACGATCAGAAACGCGCTCGCAGGTCGCGACGTCTGCGGACAGGCCAAGACCGGCTCGGGCAAGACGCTCGCCTTCGGATTGCCGCTGCTGCAGCGCACCGCACCCGGCTCCCGTGCCCACTACCCGCGGGCGCTGGTTCTGGTGCCGACGCGCGAACTGGCGGTTCAGGTGGCCGAGGTGTTGACCCCGCTCGCCGCCGCCGTGGGTCTCAAGCTGCGCGCCGTGTACGGCGGCACCGACCTCGATGCCGACATCCGCGCTTTTAACCACACGATCGACGTCGTCATCGCCACGCCGGGTCGCCTGATCGATCTGGGCAACCGGGGCGAGATCCACGTCACCGACGTCGGCACCATCGTGCTCGATGAGGCCGACCGCATGGCCGACATGGGGTTTCTGCCCCAGGTCGAATGGTTCCTGCGGCGCATGCACCAAGACCATCAGACCTTCCTGTTCTCGGCCACGCTCGACAACGACGTCGACCACCTCATGCGCACCTACATGAAGGATCCGGCCGTGCATACCGTCGAAAGCCAAACGGTCACCGTTGACGAGATGATGCACCGGTTCTTGCAGGTGCACGAGATGGACAAGGCCAAAGTTGCCGCGTCCATCTCCAAGGGCGTGGTCCGCACGCTGATCTTTACGCGCACCAAGCGCGGCGCCGACCGGCTCGTGGCCGACCTCAAGCAGTACGACGTGGAAGCGCAGCCGCTACACGGCGATCTCCGGCAGAGCGCACGCGAGCGCGCGCTCGCACAGTTTTCAGACGGCAAGCTGTCCGTGCTGGTCGCGACTGATGTCGCAGCCCGTGGCATCCACGTCGACGGCATCGACGTCGTCATCCACTACGACCCGCCGGAAGACCACAAGACGTACCTCCATCGTTCGGGTCGCACAGCCCGCGCGGGCGAGAGCGGCGTAGTCGTCACGCTCGTGTTGTGGAACCAGCAGCTCGAAGTCGAGAAGCTGCAGAAGCGCATCGGCGTCAAGCAGCCAATCCCCGAAGTGTTTTCGAACGACGCACGCCTGAGCGATCTCGCCGGGTGGGATCACACAACCATCTAGCTAGCGGTTAAATCTCCGGAAGTACCAGTTCTTGTCGCGCGCGTGCGCGTGGAAGTGATCGGGGATCTGCCGCATGTTGCGGTCGATCGACCACTCCTGCCCCTCGAACACCACGTCAGCGACGCGGGTGAGCTCGCGCATCATGTGGTCGACGTCGGCGTCGGGCGGTTCGGTGCCGTGTTGGCGCCAAACGACCATGGGAATGTTGCAGACCTCGCAGTCGGCGATCCAGCAAACGTCGTCCTCGTGATGCCACTGCGTCATCCGCGCCGCCTCGCACAGATCGCATCTTTCCCCCGGCCGGCTCACTATTTTTTGCGCTTGGTTTCCTTGGCGTGGGCCTCCATGCGCTTCTGCATGATTTGGCGGCGTTCTTGGAGTTCGCGATGGGTGATTGCTTGCACGCCCTCGCCCACGCCGAAACTGTTCTTCACGCCGGTGAGATCGATCTCGAACTCGCCCGGCTCGAGGCCGATCTGCGCGGCGATGCTCTCGCCGTGGCGCGTCGCCATGTGCTCGGCCACGTGCGCGATCTCGCCGAAGATGTCTACGTCGGGCGCGAGCGTTGCCAGCGCGGCGTCGAGGAACAGCAGATCCTTGATGAACAGCATTAGTTCTTTGGGCAAACGAGCGCCGTAGCCGAGGAGCTTTTTCACGACCTCGCGCATCTCTTCGAGCAGTTGCTCGGGGGTGATCGCGAGCGGGTCGATCGGCGGGCCGTCGAGGCCGAGATCCTTGATTAAGTCCGGTATGTCGGTGCCGTGAGGCAGCGCGCCAAGATCGATGAGCGCGCCGAGTTGCCCATTGAGGTCGTTCATCGTCGCGCCGACGATCAACCGCAGGAACGCGAGTCGCCGCTTCTCGTCGAGTCGCCCAGTGATGCCGAAGTCGAGCAGGGCCACGCGGCCGTCGCGCCGTACGAACAGGTTGCCGCCGTGCAGGTCGCCGTGGAAGACGCCGTAAAGGATCGCGCCCTCGAGGAAGCTGACCATGATCGCCCGCACGACCGCTTCAGTGTCGACACCGGCCGCCTTCATGCCATCGACGTCCTCGAAGCTGAAGCCGTCGAGCCGTTCCATCACGAGCATGCGCCGCGTGACGAGGACGGGATGGGGGCGGGGGATCACGATCGACCGCTGACCCGTCGCGACGAGAACCCGGGCGACGTCAAGCATGTTCTGCGCCTCGAGCCGGAAGTCGAGTTCCTCGACGATCGTCTCCGCGAACAGGTCGACGAGCGCCGGCGGGTTGGCCAGCGCCGAGATCGGGATACGACCTACGAGCACCGGCGAGATCCACGCCATCGCCGCCAGGTCTTTCTGAACGAGTTCCGAAACGGTTGGGCGCTGCACCTTCACTACGACGCTCTCGCCGGTCTTCAGCGTGGCCGTATGCACCTGCGCGATCGACGCGGCGGCCAGCGGTTCGATCGAGAAGTCGTCGAAGACCGCTTCGAGCGGCTTGCCCAACTCGGCCTCGACCACGCGACGCACGGCTTCGAACGACTCGGCCGGCACCCGGTCACGCAGGTACCGGAACTCCTTGACCAACTCTTCGGGGAAGATGCCCTCGCCGGAGCTGAGGATCTGGCCAAGCTTGATGTAGGTCGGGCCGAGTTTGGCGAATGCGACACGGAGGCGGCGGGACAGGCCGGCGCGAGCGGTGTCGGGGGTGCGGCGCTGATCGATGAGTTTCCAACCGAGCAGGGCACCGCCAAGGCGCCAACCGGTGATCGCGGCGCGCTGGATGGGCGGTACCCGTCGACGGCGGACCAACTCGGGCACCTGCGCTGCGACCCGCAGTCGCAATTCGCCGATGCCGCGCTGCCACACCATCGCGTCTTCGGGCATGACCCACGGGCCCTCGTCCGAGAATGCGCCCCGCTCGAGGTCGGCCATCGTCACGGCGCAACGGTAGGCGGACGGACCGTGCCGAAGAAACTTGATGGCTGCCCACGCCGCGTCTCTATCGGGCATCATTCCCCGACCACTACTCCTAGGGGACACATGGCGCTCGACATCCGACAGGCCCTTGACAAGACCCGGCAGCCCTTTCGATGGCTGGTCCTCGCCGCTTTGGCGCTTTTCCTCGTGGTCGGCGCAGTGGCCGCCGGCGTGTTCGTGGCCGACCATCCGCGCGGAATCTTTCGCTTCGCGTCGCTCCTCACCATCGTCGGCGTGCTCGGTTCGAGCGCGCTGGCCGCGCTCGGGTCCCGCGTGCCGAAGCGCACGATCATCGAGCTTGATCTCACCAAGCCCGTCGTCGAGAAAGCGAGCGCGTCGCCACTCGGCCGCCTCGGCGGGGGCCCGAAGACTTCGACCATCCGTGAGGTCGTAGAGGGCCTCGAGCGCGCCGCGAAAGACAAGCGCGTCGTGGGGTTGTTCGCCCGCGTTGAGGCCCCGGCGACAGGCGCGCTCGCCGACGAACTGCGCGACGCGATCGGCGCGTTCCGAGCCAGTGGCAAGTTCGCCGTCGCTTACTCGCACTCGTTCACGATGACCAGCGGCTATTACGTCGCCACCGCCTTCGACGAGATTGCCGTGCAGGGTTCGGGCGACGTTGGCGTCAGCGGATGGCTCGCTCAAGGCTTCTTCGTGCGCGGCTTGTTGGACAAGATCGGCGTGCGGGCACGCCTGGGCCAGCGCTACGAGTACAAGAACGCGGTCAACCAACTCACCGAGACCGCGTTCACGCCCGCGCACCGCGAGGCCAGCACGCGCCTGAGCGAAGCACGCTTCGGCCAACTCGTCGACGCCGTCGCGAGCGGCCGAGGCATGAACCCGGACGCGGCGCGAAAGCTGCTGCTGCGCGGCCCCTACGCCGCCGCTGATGCTTTGGCCGAAGGCCTGGTTGACCGGCTGGCCTACTACGACGAGGTCGTGGATTCGGTAAAGGAGCGCGCTGGGAAAGGGTCGGGCCTTCTCTTCTTGCACAAGTACGCCAAGCGCACCAAGCGAGGGGCGAACCGCGGCCAGACGGTCGCGGTCATCCACGCCGTCGGCGCCGTGATGTCGGGCAAGGGCGGAGGCTTCAATCCGCTTACCCAGGGTCCCGCGATGGGTGCCGACACCATTTCGAGCGCGCTCCGCGCCGCCGCGAAGGACAAGGGCGTCAAGGCCATCGTGCTGCGCGTCGACAGTCCCGGTGGCTCCGCCGTCGCGTCGGACACAATCTGGCGCGAAGTGATGAACGCGCGCGCGACGGGCAAGCCTGTGATCGCAAGCATGGG
>JACCXE010000201.1 GCA_013697265.1 Actinomycetota bacterium
TGACAGGGCGAGCCGACAAGGGCCTACTCCTCAGTACGACAGGCGCGCGTCGTCAAGGGCGCGGAAATGACGACGGACGAAACGGGCGAGCACGGAACCAGAGATTCTACGCGCAGACGCGAACAGAGCGCAACCCCCAAAGCCGGGGTTTGCTTCGGCGAGGGTAAATGCTTCACCCCCACAGGTCAAGCACTGATTGCGAACCCGACCGCGAGCGGCGAGAAACACCGAACCGGTAGTCAAATCCGGGTGCCGCGCACCCAAAAGTGACTACCGGTTCGATTGGGTTGCCGCCTGGGCGGCTGGGGCTACTTGACTTCGACTTCGGCGCCTGCGGCGACGAGTTGGGCCTTAGCGGCCTCGGCCGCCTCCTTGGTGACCTTCTCGAGGACGGCCTTGGGGGCGCTGTCGACGAGATCCTTGGCTTCCTTCAGACCGAGGCTCGTGAGCGCACGGACTTCCTTGATGACCTGGATCTTCTGCGAGCCGGCGCTGGTGAGAACGACATCGAACTCGTCTTTCTCTTCCTCGACGGCCTCGCCGCCGCCGCCACCAGCCGGACCGGCCGCGGCAACGGCCACGGGCGCGGCGGCAGTTACGCCGAACTTCTCTTCGAAGTCCTTGAGGAGCTCGCTGAGCTCCAGGACCGTCATGCTGCCAATTGCTTCGAGAATCTCATCCTTGGTGGCCATTGTGGTCACTCTCCTTCGGTTTCGGCTGCGGCTTCGGGCGCCTCAGACTCGGTTGATTCGGCTTCAGCGACGACTTCAGCCGGCGCTTCTGGGGTTTCCGCTTCCGCGGGTGCTTCGGTTACGTCTTCGGTTACTTCTGCTGCTGCTTCGGTCGGAGCCTCGGCAACTTCTTCGGCCACGGGGGCTTCGGTTTCGGCTGGGGCTTCCGGAGCGCCAGCGGCGGCACCCGGAGCGCCACCTTGTTCGATGAGCGCCTTCAGGCCGTAAGCCAGATTGCGGGGCAGGGCCTGCAACAAACCGGCGAACTGTTGCATCGGCGCAGCGATGCCGCCGGCGAGGCGGGCAAGCAGCACTTCACGCGGGGCGACGTCGGCCAGCGCCGTCGTGTCCTTGGCGTCGAGCACCTTGTCGCCGAGCAAGCCACCCTTGACGACCAACTTGGGATTGGTTCGGGCGAAGTCGCGCAGCGCCTTGGCCACGGTGACGGCGTCACCCTTGACGAACGCAATAGCCGTCGGACCTTCGAGCATCGACTCGATGTCGAGGCCCAGATCACGGGCCGCAAAGCGGACCAGCGTGTTCTTGTAGACCTTGTACTCACCACCGGCGGGGCGGAGACTGCGGCGCAGCGCCGAGAGCTCCGTAACCGTAAGCCCGCGGTACTCAGTGAGGATCGCGGCGTCGGAATCGTTGAAGTGACCACGCACTTCGTCGACCACTGCGACCTTTTCGGGACGGGGGTTGTCCAACCTGTTGCACCTCCTTCAAAGCACTAGGGCGTCGCAGACAAGTGCGAACGCCCTAGGGATTTAGGAGGTCCACCTCGGCAGGCGGGCATTTGCCCTTTCAGCTCCGAAGAGCACCGGCTTTCTGCGGCGAGAGTTTCAGTTGTACGAGCCGGAGAACTCTAGCGGCTCCCCCGAACCAGCGTCGAACCACGGACAGAGTTAGCGGAGCACGACCACACGCGGGTCAACGCCTGCCCACGCGCGGTCACACGTCCACACAGGCAGATCGAGCCGACGACCCACAGCGATGCAAAACCGATCTGCGAGGGAGAGGCCGTTGCCTGGTTCCCAAAGGCTCGCCGCGAGCTCCGCGTCATCGCGATCGACCGAAATCGGCCGTGTCCCGACTGCGAGAACTCGCGCCGTGGTCCGCTGGGCGGGGAAGCCGCGGCGGCGAAGATGCTCGTGCACCTCGGCCCAATTCGGAACCGGCACGAAAGCCTCAGCCAATCCGGGCTCGACCAGATCTGCGCCCGGCTCGTTGAACGCGTAAGCGAGCACGCACGACGAATCGAGGACGATCAACCGGCAGCGCGGCCTTCGCGTTGCGCCAGCCACGCTTCGGTGTCGGCATCGTCGCGCGCGGCCTCGGCGTGGCGCTCGGCAATCAGCTCATCGACGACGCTTACGCCGCCGTTGTCGCACATGCCGCGGAGCTGCCGTAAAGCCTCCGCTCGCGTCATAAGGATCACCTGCCGATCCTCGACAACCGCGATGAGTTCGTCGTCTTCCTCCACACCGAGCGCCTCGCGGATGGCGACCGGAAGGACGATGCGGCCCTTCTGGCCCACCCGAATTGGCCTGGTGTCACTCACACCCGAAAGGTACCACCCACCCGCATATCGTGGGACTATAAAGCTGCGTCAACGGCCGCGTTCTCGGCGGGGCTTCACGCGGCGTCGGGCGTCTCGGGCTCGGGCTCGATGGGCGGACGCAGCGGTAGGGGCCCGGTGTCTCCGGTGCGCAGGAGGTGATACAAGCCCCAGGCTCCAACTAGCACGCCGGTGCCGACCTGAAGAATTGGCAGATCCAGCCCTGTCGTCGGGATCGTGGCCCCAGTGGTCCCGGCTGCGACCGAGGTGGAAGTAGTCGTGGTGTCTGCGGCGGCACCAATCGGTTTGGGCGGCGCCGCGGCGGTGCTCGTGGGCCCACACGCGATGCGGGGCTGGCCGATCAACACCGGCACGGCGGGTCGGTCAACGCGGGGCGCGGAGAAGTCCAGAACCTCGGCCAGATTGCGCGCAGCCGCGTCGCGGGCGGCGACGGCAGGCAGACCGAACCGCCACTCCACCAATTTGAGGACCGACGCATGGTCGAAGGGACCCTCGTGCGCGACGCGTGCCGGAGCAAAAGGCGAAATCACGAGGCAGGGCACGCGGAAGCCGCGCTGGTGGAAGTCGAACTTCGAACCCGGAACGACCGAGTCGTCGGCGGAGGCGCGTGGTGGAATGACGTGGTCGTAGAAGCCCCCCCATTCGTCGTAGTTGATGATGAAGAGCGTCTTGTTCCACTTGGGTCCGTTTCGCAGCGCGTGATAAATCTTGCTGAACAATTCGTCACCGGCGCGCAGGTCTGCATGAGGGTGATCGTCGTTGCTGACCCCCAGGCCCTCGCCCAGCGCCGCGGGGTCGATGATGGTGTAGCTGGCCAGGTCACCGTTGGCCACGTCGTTTTCGAACGCACTGAAGGGTCGGTAGAGCGACATGTATTTCTGACCCCACAGCCCCAGTGTTGCCAGGTCGTGGAAATAGTCGCGGCCCTCATAGCCAGCAGCCGCCAGCCCATCCCAAATAGTCGGTAACACGCTGGTGTCGAACGTGTTCGCATCGCGGTCGGTGCGCCCTGCTTGTTGATAGACGCGGTTCGGAAAGGTCTCGCCGAGCACGGCGCAGAAGTAGTTGTCACACACCGTGTAGGAGCGGGCCAGGGCTGCCATGACGGGTCGGGCCTGCTCGCCGTAGTACCCGATCGGGAAGGTGTCGCCCGGGGTCGTTGTCTTGAGGAACCCATCGCCTTGCCCGCCCGCGAGATGAGTGAGGCCGCCTTTGAACGAGTGGTCGGGATCGGCGTATCCGCAACCCTGGAAATCGGGCGGAAGGGCGTAGGTCGGATAACGCGCCCCGGATGTGTCGACGTAGGACAGTCCTGACTGTCGACCGTTTGCGCCGGGCAGCCATCCGAGAAGATGGTCGAAAGACCGGTTCTCCATCATCAGCAGCACGACGTGGTCGAAAGGCGCACCGACGCCGCTGGCGGGCAGCGCGGCCAGCGTTGACCCGCGTGGCGGGGGCAGCCGAAGCGCACCGGCCGCACTCAGCCCGATGGCGCCAGCAGACAGTTTTACGAAGTCGCGTCGATTCACCGGCCGAACGCTGCCACGCCGATGTCGCTCGCAGGTGAAATCGACGCGCACGGCGAGCGTCGCGCGCGTGACGCTAAGGGAGCGGAGCGCCTACGAATCGGTCGCCGCGTGGGACTACAAGGCGGCGTCAGCGGCCGCGTTCTCGGCCGCCTCAGCGGTGGCTTCTTCCTCGGTGGCCCGGATGCGGGTGGTGTCGATGCGTACGCCGGGGCCCATCGTGGACGACAGGGTGACCGACTTGATGTACTTGCCCTTGGCCGAGGCCGGCTTGGCCCGCTGCACCTCGTCGAGCACGGCACGGAAGTTCGACAGTAGCGCCCGGGGCTCGAAGCTGGCCTTGCCAATGGGCACGTGGATGTTGCCGACCTTGTCGGTGCGGTACTCGACCTTGCCGCCCTTGAACTCGCCGATGGTCTTGGCGACGTCGGTGGTGACGGTGCCGGTCTTCGGGTTCGGCATGAGCTTGCGCGGCCCGAGGACGCGGGCGGCCTTACCGACTTGGCCCATCATTTCCGGGGTTGCGATCGCAACGTCGAAGTCGACGAAACCGCCAACCACGCGCTCGACGAGGTCCTCGGCGCCGACGATGTCGGCACCGGCCTGACGAGCCTCTTCGGCGGCCGCGCCTGCGGCGAACACCGCGACGCGCACGTCTTTGCCGGTGCCGCCCGGAAGGGTGACGGTGCCGCGCACGATCTGATCGGCCTTGCGGGGGTCGACGCCCAAGCGGAGCGACAACTCGACGGTCTCGTCGAACTTGGCCTTGGCCCCGGCCTTGACGTGCTTCACGGCTTCAACGGGCGGGTAGACCTCGTCCCGGTCGAAGTTCTTCAGTGCGTCTTCGTATTTCTTGCCACGCTGCGGCATAACGCCTCCCTCTTTCTATTGGTAGGAACCTGTCGCCCGGTGAGGTGTTCCGGGACGTCAGGGTGTTGCTAGAGCGCTATCTCTTGACTTCGATGCCCATCGAGCGGGCGGTGCCGGCGACCTGAAGCATGGCTGCTTCGAGGTCGTTGGCGTTCAGGTCGGGCATCTTGGTCTTGGCGATCTCTTCGACCTGGGCCTTGGTGACCGAGCCGGCGGTTTCGCGCCCGGCCGTCGCCGCGCCCTTCTCGAGACCCGCGGCCTGGCGCAGCAGAGCCGGCGTCGGCGGGGTCTTGAGGATGAACGTGAAGCTGCGGTCTTCGTAGATCGTGATCTCGACCGGGATGACCTGGCCCCGCTGGTTCTCGGTCTGGGCGTTGTATTGCTTGACGAAGTCCATGGTTGCGACGCCGTGGGGACCAAGCGCCGTACCAACCGGGGGTGCGGCGGTGGCCGCCCCGGCGGGGAGCTGGATCTTGACGATCGCGGTGACCTTCTTGCGTGCCATAACTGCTGTCCTTTAGAGCTTCGCCACTTGGGCGAAATCGAGCTCGACCGGGGTTTCCCGGCCGAAGATGTTGACGAGAACCTTGAGCTTGAGCTGGTCCTCGTTGATTTCTGCAATCGTGCCGGTGAAGTCGGCGAACGGGCCTTCCTTGACCCGCACCGACTCGCCATTTTCATAGGCCGACTTGGGCCGGCTCTTCTTGGGCTCGCCCTCGGCGCCTTCGACCGGAACCTGGAGGAAGTTCTCTACGTCCTTGCGGCGCAGGGGGGTGGGCTTGGCGCCCGAGCCGACGAAACCGGTGACGCCGGGCGTGTTGCGCACCACGAACCACGAGTCGTCGTCGAGTTCGCAGCGAACGAGGAGGTAGCCCGGGAACATTTTCTTGGTGACCACGACCTTGCGGCCGTTCTTCAACTCGATGACGTCTTCTTAAGGAATGACCACTTCATAAATGTGGTCTTCCATGTTCATCGAGGCGATGCGGCTCTCGAGGTTGCTCTTCACCTTCTTCTCGTAACCGGAGTACGAGTGGATCACGAACCACTGGCCGGGACGGTCGTAAGGACTCTGCGGCGGCGCCACATCCTCCTCGTCGTCGGCTTCGGCGGCTTCGCCGGTGACCTCGGCCTGTTCGTTGAGCAAGTCTTCGGCGGTAACAACGTCGGGCGCGGGCTCGTCGGCCACAGCCGCATCGGGCGCAGGCTCGTCGGCCGCACGCTCTTCGGCTGCGGGACCGACTGCACCC
>JACCXE010000202.1 GCA_013697265.1 Actinomycetota bacterium
CGGAGCGATGTCGACGAGGCGGCACGCCCGATTCACCATGCCGAGCCGGGCCACACCGGCGCCGGCGATCACGAACGGGGCGCGGGCTTGGATCACGTCGATCGAGCCGTGCTCGCCGATGTGGCCGCCCTGGTCGCCCCAGTAGTGCGAGGCGGAGTGCAGCACGCACAGGTCGGGCGCGGCCGGATGATCGAACAGCTGGGCCACCTGCTCATACCCGTGGGGGTAGCTGTTGTGGGTGCGGCGGGGGTGAAGGCCGGCCAACTCGGCGTCGATACCGGCGAAGCGGTCGATCGCCTGATCGCCGAGCGGGTTGCGCCCCGTCACCGTGTCGACGCTGAAGCCGCCCGCGACGCGGCGAAACGCTACCGACCCGTCGTGCGCGAATGCCTCGTAGCGATCGGGACCGCCTGATCGGAGCACCATCTCGACGATTGGTTCTTGGTCGGCATGCAGCAGGACCTCGAGGGCACGCTCAGCGCTGTCGGACATGAGCCGACGGTACACAGAGTCAGGGGCCCATCGCCTCGATCAGCTGCCGGCGTTGTTCCGCCATCAGCCGCGCTGCGTTCCACCCGAGCGCGGCCGTGACCTGTCCGCTAACCGAAAACGTCTGCACAAACGAGGCCTCGGACGGGTCGCCTTCGATGATCTTGTTGTTGTCGATGTCCACGATCTGGCCGTGCACCTGGATGCGAACGTCGTATTGGTTGGTCCAGAAATAGGGAACCGGTGTGAACGGCACGGCCGAGCCGATGATGTTGCGGGCGACGGCCAGACCCTGCTCTTGGGCGTTCGTGCGGTGCTCGAGGCGCAGCCGCCGGTCGTATCCGGCGTGCAGCCATGACGCGACGTCGCCCGCGGCCCACACGTCGTTGCCAGCCGAACAGAACTCGTCACAGACGACACCATTGGCGACTTCGAGGCCGCTGCCTTCGAGCCATTGTGTGTTGGGAATGCTGCCGACCGCGATGAGCACAACGTCGGCGTCGACAGTTGTGCCGTCGCTGAGCGTGGCGTGCACAGGGCCGCCGCCCGCTGTCGCGTCGAGGCTGGCGACACCCAAACCAGTGTGGATCTCGACGCCGTGATCGGCGTGGGCCGCCTGCAGTTTCGTAGCCGCTTCGGTGCCGATGCGCGAGGCCAGCGGCGGGCCCGGGATCGGTTCGACCACCGTGACCGTGGCGCCGAGGCCCCGCGCCGTCGCGGCAACCTCGAGGCCGAGAAAGCCACCGCCGACCACGAGCAACCGAGGTTCGTTGTCTACGAGCAGCGCCCGCAACGCGAGCGAGTCTTCCATCGTGCGCAACACGCGAATGTTGGGGCTGTCGGGTTGTTCGAGGCGCCGCGGCGTGACGCCGGTCGCGACAACTACGGCGTCGTAGTCGAGCGACTCGCCGTTGCCGAGTTCGACGCGATGCCCTTCCACGTCGAGCGACGTCGCCCGCACGCCCGTGAGTACGCGGGGGTTGAGCGGCGCGGCGCGCTTGGCGCCGATCAGGGCGGCGCGCTCGCGGTTCCACGCGCCGGAGAGCACTTCCTTCGACAGCGGCGGGCGGTCGTAAGGCTCGTCTCGTTCTTCGCCGACCAGCGTTACCGCACCTTTGAAGCCGGCCGAGTGCAGGCCTTCGGCCACCGCGTAGCCGGCCGCGCCGGCGCCGACGATCACGATCGATTGCAGGTCGCTTGCCACCGGCGCATCGTATTGAGCCAGGCGCGGACCGGGTTAGTCGCTGAGCGCGGTCGCGATCGCGGTCCGCGCGTTTGCTAGCAGGTGCGGCACGTCTCGGTAGTACCAAAGCCCGGTCAATGCCGGCCCGACGGCCCAGCCTCGGGCCCGCACTCGGCTGGCTTCGTCGAGGCCGACCGCATCGAAGAACGCGGCCCGGTCCTCGCCGGTGAACAGCATCCATCCGGCGGCTAGGTCGCAGGCCGGGTCGCCGGTGCCGTAGCCAGAGTCGATGACGCCAACGAGGCGACCGTTTCGCGCGATCAGGTTCCAGGACAGGTCGCCGTGGAACCACATCGGCGGCCCGTTCCATTCGTCGGCCGCGACGGCGTCGTCCCACGCGTCGAGCGCGGCGGTGACGTCGTAGCTCTCGACTCGCTTCGCCGACTCGTGTAGCTGCCGGGCACCGGGCCTGATCGACTTGCCCCGGAACCCGGTATGGCGACCGCCCCCCGGCCCATCAGTGCCATCAACTGCATGCAACGCGCGGATGAACCCGGCCAGATCGATTGCCGCTTGGCGCAAGTCGACGTTGCCCGGCCTCGCTCGATCGCCTTCGATCCAGGGCGCGATCGACCAACTGAACGGATAGCCGGCCCCGGGTTGGCCCATCGCGATCGGCACCGGTACTTCGAGGGGCAGGTGCGGCGCGAGGACCGGCAGCCAGCGCGCTTCCTTGTCGGCTTGCGTGGTGACGTAATCCATGATCGGCATGCGCACGACCATCTCGTTGCCGAGCCGGAAGATCGTGTGATCAGTGCCCGAGGGTTCGACGATCGCGAGCGGCAGGTCGGCCCACTCCGCGAACTGATCTCGGAGCAGACGGCGCACGAGGGCCTCGTCGACGTCGACTTCGTTCTCGTGTCGCTTTGGTGGCATCAGCGGGGCAGTCCACTTGCCGTCGCTGGCTTCGTCGAGCGAATTACCGTCGGCGTATGAGTCGATTCAAAAAGGGCGACAAGGTGCTCATCAACGAAGGTGACTTCAAGGGTGAGTGGGGCGTGATCGTCGATAAAGACGTCATCGGCGACGAGATCACCGTTGCGCTCGGTAAGGACAACCGGGAAATCCGCACCCACGAAGCGCACGTCAATGAGGTCGAGGACAAGTAGCGCGCTACGCGTCGATACCTAGCCGGGCCAAGAGGTCCTTCACTCGTGTCTCGATCTCGTCGCGGATCGGGCGTACGGCTGCGACGCCCTGACCGGCTGGGTCGTCGAGCGGCCAGTCTTCGTAGCGCTTCCCGGGCACATAGGGACAGGTGTCGCCGCAGCCCATCGTGACCACGACGTCGGCGCCCGCGAAGTCGGCATCACTCCAACGCCGAGGTTCCTTCGACGCGATATCGATGCCGACTTCGGCCATGGCCGCGATCGCAGCCGGGTTCACGTTCGCCGCGGGCTCGCTGCCGCCCGAGTAACCCACGGCGCGCCCAGCGGCGAAGTGCTCGAAATAGCCAAGCGCCATTTGCGAGCGCCCGGCGTTGTGAATGCAAAGAAACAACGCGGTGGGCGTCGTCACACCCGCTCCATTTCGTCGGCGGTGGCGGAACGAAAGACGATGTTCGTGAAGGCGGCAGCGAGCAGCGCGCCGACCAGCTGCGCGGCAATGAACGCCGGCGCCGACGACGGACCGATACCTGAGAATGTGTCGGTCAACGTGCGGCCGATCGTGACCGCCGGGTTCGCGAACGACGTCGACGACGTGAACCAGTACGCGGCCGCGATGTAGCCGCCTACGGCGAAGGCGGAGCGGTCGGGCCGCGACGAGCGCGTCACGCCGGCGATCACTACCAGCAGACCGAAGGTGGCGACCACCTCGCCGAGCCACAACCCCGCCGACGATCGCGTGCGCGTCGACAGGTTGACCGCGCGAAGATCGAACATCAGGTTCGCAACGACGGCGCCCACTGCGCCGCCTGCGATCTGGGCGGCGGCGTACGCGAACGTGTCGCGCGTTGACAGGCGTCGCCCCAACCGCTCGACCAGCGACACCACGGGGTTGAAGTGGGCGCCCGACACATGCCCGAAGGTGAGGATCAACGCCACAAGCCCGGCGCCGGTTGCGGTGGAATTCTCGAGCAGTTGCAGTCCCGGGTCGTGGGGGCTCAAGCGCTGGGCGAAGATGCCCGAACCGACCACGATCGCCACGAGCATGGCGGCGCCGACACCCTCGGCTAAAAGGGCAGGGGCGAGATCACGCGGTCGATCCATCTAGGTGCAGCAAACCGCAGGGGTTTCGGTGTCGGCGAGCACGGTGTAGATCTCCCACGCACGCTCGTCCGGGCCTTCCACCCACACCTTGTCCTGCACGGCAAAGCAACAGTTGACGCCGTCCTCGTTCGCCGTCTCGAACCCCTCGACGGCGAACCGGGCCGACGCAGCCGCCACTTCGTCGGTAGAGAACACTTCGACGCCGAGATGGTTCAACGAGCCGGCCGCGTCGGGGTTCTCGATCAGCACGAGCCTGAGCGGCGGCGACTCGATCGCGAAGTTCGCGTAGCCCGGTCGTCGCTTATTCGGCTCGGCCTGGAACAGCTTCGAGTAAAACTCCACGGCCTCATCGATGTCAGAAACGTTCAAAGCCAGTTGCACTCGCGACATTGCGTCCTCCTGTAATGTATCGAAGAACGTCAATGTATTGATGAACGTCGATACATGTCAAGGAGAAGTTTGATGCGGATCACCATCGCCGACGAGTGCTGCTCGCAACTGCTCAGCGAACCGCT
>JACCXE010000090.1 GCA_013697265.1 Actinomycetota bacterium
GAACCCAGGCGGGGGAGCAAGGTGCGTCTTGGCGAACGCGGTGCCCCCTCGCGCCAGCCGCACGCGGTAGGCCTCGGCCACGTCACCTCCGCCCACCCGGGTCATTTCGATCACGCGGTCGCCGAGCGCGGCGGACACAGCTTCGCTGAGGCGCGCGTCGGTCATGCGCGCACGTCCAGCTCGGCCCACACCGGCCAGTGATCCGACGCCAGCGCGCCGCTCGGCCGGGTGTAGCTGACGCCCGCCGCGATCACGTCGATCGGGCCCCGCACGAGGATGTGGTCGAGCGCCCGGCCGTCGTTGCGTCCGGTGAAGCTGTGCACAGTGCCACCGAGGCCGCTGTCGATCCGCGTGAAGCCGGCCTCGGCGAAGCGGGCGATGACGGCGCTCGTGGCCGTTGAGTTGAAGTCGCCAAGCACGACCTGCGGGCAACGATCCACTGCGAGCCAGCCCAGCAGTTGCGACACGCTCTCGAGGCGACGACTCTTCGACCGTTCGTCGAGGTGGGTGTTCGTCACCGACAACTCGGTGCCCTCTGCGAGCCGCACCCGGGCCGTGGTCGCGATACGCGGGAACCGTGCGCCGACCAAACGCGTTCCTGGGGTGTCGGCGGTCTCGCCGAACCAGCGCGTCGTGCTGCCGGCGAGGTCCAGCGTCGCCCCGCGCACGAGTATTGGCGTGTGCTCACCTTGGCGTTTCGGCGATCGGCCCTCGCCGACGGCGTGGGTGTCGCGGAGGCGGGCGGTCAGCCAACGGAGTTGAAACCCGTACGCCTCTTGCAGACCGACCACGTCGGCGTCAAGGTCCGCGATCGCCGCCAGTGTTGCCCGGCGACGAAAGGGCCACGAGTGGAGCCAGTCGAAGGCCAGCCCGTTGCGAATATTGAATGTCGCGACCTTGACCGCGCTCACGCACTGATCCTGCTGCACACAACACGGTTTCGGTCGTGCCTGGTCGGGGTAGCGCTAGCGCACAAGCACTCACCATAGGAGGAGTTCCGAAGTGGACGCCGTTGAGCTTTTGACCAAAGAGCACGAAGAAGCCAAGCAGATGTTCGAGCAGATCGATGCGTCGACGGAGCCCGCGGAGAAGGAACGCCTTCTCGGCGAGCTAATGACGGCGCTGCGCGCGCACACCAAGATCGAAGAAGAAGTGCTGTACGCGCCGGTGCGCGAGCAGTTGAAGGGTGGCAGCAAGATGTTCGAGGAGGCAATGCAGGAACATCAGGAAGCCAAGAAGGCCATGAAGAAACTCGACGGCCTTTCCGCCACCGAGCCCGAGTGGCAAGACCAGTTCGAGATTCTCATGCACGGCGTTTTGCACCACGCCAAGGAAGAGGAAGCCGAAATGTTTCCGAAGCTGCGTGAGACCTTCTCGCAGGAACGCCTCGACGGATTGGGCGAGCAGCTGGCCGCCGACAAGAGCGGACAGCTCGTCGTCGACCTGACGGTCGAGGAGTTGACCGAGCAGGCCAAGGCCTCCGACATCGAAGGTCGGTCCTCGATGGACAAGGGCGAACTGGAGAAGGCGCTCGGCCACCGCTGAACATCGCGCGGTGATGCTGTCGACCGAGGCGCGGGCTGTTCACGAGGCGGCCGTGGTGATCGACCTGCACGCCGATACGCCCAAGCTCATGGCGCGGGGCTACAAGATCACTCGCCGCCACAATCCGCCCTGGCCGATCCGCAGCTATGCGGGTCACGTCGACTTGCCGCGTATGCGCGACGGCGGTCTCACCGCGCAGTGGTTCGGCATGTGGACCTCGCCGGTGTCCCTGCCCCGCATGAGCCGCGCCGCCGATGTGCACCACCAACTTGACGCGTTAGAACGCGCCGCCGCAGCCGATCCCAACCAGTTGCGTTTGGCGCTCACCGGCGACGACGTACGCATCGCAAAGAACGACGGCGTCGCGGTCGGCCTGCGGGGCATCGAGGGCGGCCAAGCACTCGAGGGCGACCTTGCGAACCTGACCGCGTTCGCCCGACGCGGCGTGCGCTATCTCGGGCTGCTGCACTTCAGCCGCAACGAACTCGGCTACCCCGCGTTGGGCCTCGGCCAAGCCAAAGGCCGAGGGTTGACGCGCTTCGGGCGCGACGTGGTCGAAGCGTGCGCCGACCTCGGCGTGATCATCGACCTCGCCCACCTGAACCGAACTGGCTTCGACGAGGTCATCGCCAATACCAACACGCCGGTCATCGTGTCGCACACGGGCGTCGCCGGCGTACGAGCGCACTGGCGCAACATCGACGACGACCAGGTGCGCGCCGTCGCCGACACCGGCGGCGTGGTCGGCATCATCTTCTCGCCCCGATTCGTGGGCGGCGACATGGACGCGGTGGTCGAGCACCTTGCCCACGTCGTGAACGTTGCGGGCCCGGATGCGGTTGCCCTCGGTTCGGACTGGGACGGGATGGTCCGCCCCGCGCGTGGTCTCGAGGATCCGACCGGGCTGCCTCACCTCACCGAGGCGCTATTGCGACGGGGGATGAGCGCGGCGACCGTCACCAAATTGCTCGGCGCGAATGTGTTGCGCGTGCTCGACGCGGTGCCCGCTCGGTGAGTAACTGTCGAATCAGGAGAAGTACCGTCTGAGTTCAGTGGTGGACCTGCGCGACGCTCCGACGCTGCCCGAAGGACCGGTGACGATCATGTTCACCGATATCGAGGGCTCGACCTCGCTGCGCACCACCCTGGGTGACGCCGAGACCGACGACCTGTTTCGCCAGCACGATGAGCTGATCCGGGCCCAAGTCGCCGAGCATCAGGGCTACGACCAGCACGCCGCATTGGGCGACGGGTTCCTCGTGGTGTTCGTGTCGACGAAACGGGCGCTTGCCTGCGCGATCGCGATCCAAAAAGCGCTCGACACGTTCAATCGGCAACGCGGAGGCCCACCCCTTCAGGTGCGGATCGGGCTCAACACCGGCGAAGTGACCCAGACCGGCGGCCAGATCTCGGGTGAGGCGGTGCACGCGGCGGCCCGCGTCTGTTCGGCCGCGACCGGCCGCCAGGTGCTCATCTCCGACGTCACGCGCCAACTCGCGGGCACGATCCCCGATGTCAGCTACCGCGACGCGGGCGAACACGACCTCAAGGGGTTTCCCACGCCGTGGCGTTTGTGGGACGTCGTGTGGGTGCGCGAGTCCACCGGGCCCAAGGCGCAGGTGTTCGTGGCGCGCGAGGAGCAGTTGGTGTTGCTGCGCGGGCGCGTCGCGTCGGCTATCGACGGGCACGGCAGCCTGGTGCTGGTCGGTGGCGAGCCCGGAGTCGGCAAGACCGCGCTGGTGCGCCAGGTCATAACCGAAGCCGAGCGACGCGGCGCCCTTGCCCTGTTTGGCCGGTGCTACGAGTCGGAGGGTTCGGTCGCGTATTCGCCGTTTGTCGAGATGCTCGAGCACGCCCTCTCACTCATGCCGCCCGACATGGTGCGCGAGGACATGGCCGACGATGCGCCCGAGATCGCGCGCATGGTGCCCGAACTGCGCCGCCGCTTCCCCGACATTCCCGAAGCGCTCGAGCTTCCGCCCGAGCAACAGCGTCGGTATTTCTTCAACGCGGTCGCGTCGTTCATCGCCCGCGGGGCGAAACGGTTCCCGCTCGTGATGATGATGGACGACATCCATTGGGCCGACGAGCCGACGTTGTTGTTGATCGAACATATCTCGCAACTCGTAACCGACCATCGCATCCTCGGCATCGGCACGTATCGAGACGTCGAACTCGAGGTTTCCCGCCCGCTGGCCGCCAGCCTCGAACGCATGGTGCGGGCCCACACGGTCGAACGCATCCACTTGGATCGGTTCCGTGCCAGCGACGTCGCCAGGATGATCGAGGCGCTGTCGGGCCGCACGCCCCCGCCGACGGTCGTGCAGGCCGTCTTCAGTGAAACCGAGGGCAACCCGTTCTTCGTCGGTGAGGTGTACCGCCACTTTGTCGAGGAGGGCCGCGTCTTCGACGACGAGGGGGAGTTCCGCACCGACCTACAGATCGACGAGCTCGACGTACCCGAAAGCGTGCGGCTTGTCGTCGGGCGCCGGCTCGAGCGGCTCGGGCCTGAACCGCAGAAGGCCCTCGCGGCCGCAGCTGTGGTCGGTCGGGCGTTTCCTTTCCGGTTGTTGGAACAGGTCACCGAATTGAACCCGAGCGCGCTGCTCGACATCGTCGACGACGCCGAGAACGCGCAGGTGTTGGTGTCCGAAGAGCGCGACGGCGAAGTGGTGTTCTCGTTCGCACACGAACTGATCCGCCAAACGCTGTTGTCGGGGCTGTCGGTGCTACGGCGCCAGCGGCTGCATCTCGCGGTTGCCGACGCGATCGAACGCCTCGACCCGAACGCGGCCGAGGCCCGCCCGCACGAACTGGCCGACCACCTGCTGAAAGCAGGGGCCGCAGCGGACCCCATACGGCTAATCAACATGCTCGTGGCGGCGGCTGACCGCGCCATCGCCGGCGCGGCGTTCGAGTCTGCGCTGCGCTTGGTTGACGACGCGCTCGCGCTCAGCGACGAAACCGACGACGAGCGCATGGGAACGCTCCTTGAGTTGCGGGGCAAAGCCCAGCGGGCGCTCGGGCGGCTCGAGGACTGTCTCGCGTCGTGGGAACAAGCAATAGCGCACCACCTGCGCGCCGGGAACCGAGCGGCCGCCGGGCTCCTGTCGTGGCAGATGGGCGTCTCGCATTTGTGGCTCGGCCATTTCGAAGACGCCTTCCTATCCATGGAAAGCGGGCTGAAAGCCGTGGGCGATGAAGCCATCCCCGAGCGGTTGCTCGTAGCCAGTGGACTGGCGTCGATTTTGGGTTTTGCCGGAATGTACGACGAGGGCTCAAAGGTGATGGATGAGGCTCGCGCCGTTGTCGGTGGTGCGGCCGACGACCGCAGTCTCGGTGTGATTGCCTGGACGACCTCCTTGAACGGCTGGAACTTCGGGCTGTTGCCCCAGAGCATCGAGGCTGGCTACGAGGCGATCGCACACCTACGCAAGACCACTGACGCTTGGACGCTCGCCGACTCGACTGCGTGGCTGGCCTTCTCTTTGATGTGGAACGGACAGCGGGAAGCGGCGCGGGCAATAGCCGCCGAGGGCGTGGAGCTCGCGTCCAAAGTCGGCCATATCGGCACCAAATCGCTTTGCGCCCGCACGCTGGCGTGGGCTGACTACCTCGTCGATGCGGACATCGACGCTTACGAACGCGCCGCCCGGGCCGACCTACCGATGCTGCAGTCGATCAACTCACCCTGGGTGTCGCTCACGCACGGGTGGCTTGCCAGTGCGTTGCAAACGCAGGGGCGATTTTCCGAGTCGCTCGAGCAGGCCGAGGAAGCGACACGATTGATGCCACCGTCGGCGTGGACCGGGATCGGCGAAATGGCGAGGTTGTATGCGCTCGCGTTCTCCGGCGATCGCGATGGCGCTCTCGCAATGCTCGACGACCCCCGGTTCGTCATTCCCGTGGACGACGGCCCTTACCCCGCGGGCCACCAGTTCCGCTTCCATGCGGTTCTGAACGCGATCAGCGTGTTCGGACTCGAAGACCGCGCCCAACGGCTTTATCCAGCGGCGGCGCAGTTGGCCAACCGATACCGCTACGTCTGGTTCGAGTTCGTCATCACCGAGCGTCTTGCCGGGATGGTGGCGCTGGCCGCGGGCCTATTCGACGAAGCGGAAAAACACCTGATCGAAGCTCGCCGTATTGCGGCCGAAGACCCCAACCCGCTTGACGCGCCGCACGTCGAATACTGGTTCGCCAAGATGCTCGTCGATCGGGGGCGCTCCGAGGATCGGCCCGAGGCAACGCGACGGGCCACCGTTGCCCGCGACGAGTTCGCCCGTCGCAATACGCCGCCGTACCAGGCCATGACCGAGGCGCTGCTGGCCGCCCTCGCAAACTAGGCGTCGGCCGCGACTGCAATAGTCGTGGGCATGACCTTTACCGATCCGGCGTTTTGGCAGCTGCCTCTGAACGAGCGCATGGCGGAATTCGCCCGCCTCCGCGCCATCAGTCCCTTCACCAAGGCTGAGGTCGAGAACCCGATGACGGGCGCCCCCGACGAGTTCTACGCCGTCACCGGCTTCGACGAAGTTATGGAGATAAGCCGACGTCCCGAAGATTTCTGTTCGGGCAAGGGGTCGACGTCGATCGCGGACATGCCGCCCGAGGCGCTCGAGTTCTTCGGGTCGTTCATCACGATGGACGACCCGCGCCACGCCCGCCAGCGCGGCATCGTGGCCCGCTCGTTCACGCCGCGCGCACTGAAGGGGCTGCTCGACTCGGTCGAGGTGATCTGTACTGAGGTGATCGACGACTTCTGCGAAAACGGAGAGGCCGACCTCGTCGAGGTGTTGTCGCAGCCGTTCCCGCTTCTGGTGATCTGCGACATGATGGGAATCCCGCGCAGCGAGTTCAAGACGGTGCTCGACGCCACCAACGTGATCCTCGGCTCGGGCGACCCCGAGATGATGGGCGGCCAGGACATCATGACCGCGCTGTTCTCGGCCGGCATGCAGTTGACCAACCTGATGAACGAGTTGGCCGACGACCGGCGCAAGAACCCGAAAAACGACCTCACGTCGGCGTTGGTGCACAACGACCTCGGCGAGGACATGTTGGCGCCCAACGAGATCGCGCCGTTCTTCATCCTCCTCGCGGTTGCCGGCAACGACACCACCCGCACCGCGATCAGCCACGGCGTGCACTTGCTGTCGCAAAATCCGAAGCAGCGCGCGAAGTGGGCCGCCGACCTCGACGGGTTGACCCAGCCAGCGATCGAAGAGATCGTCCGCGTCGCCGCGCCCGTCACGTTCATGCGCCGCACGGTGACCCACGACCTCACGTTGTCGGGTCAGGACTTCGCGGAGGGCGATCGATTGATTCTCTTCTACGGCGCGGCCAACCGCGACCCGAAGGTCTTCGACAATCCCGACGCGTTCCGGGTCGACCGGGCGCCGAACTCCCACGTCGGCTTCGGCGGGCCCGGCCCGCACTTCTGCCTGGGTGCCCACCTCGCGCGCCGCGAGCTGTCCGTGGTGTTCCGCCAACTGTTCAACCGCCTGCCCGATCTCGAGGTGACGGGGGAGATGGTGCCGCTCGCGGCAATGGGCATCCCGCTCGTCGGCGGCGTGAAGCACCTTCCGGTTTCGTTCACGCCAACTAAACGCGCCTAAACCGGCGTCTCAGCAGGGGGGCACCGGTTTCGGTTGCGCCTGGCTCCTGGGCTCTAGCCGAGAGGTAGCGCGTTGGCCCGGAACGGCTCGGTGCCCAGCGCCAGGTCGGCGACGACGCCACCGCGGGTGCGGGCGTAGTTGAGCTCGCGTCCGATGTCGCCCACGCCGTTGCTGGTGGGAATTGGCAGAACCGCGACGGTAGAGAGCACGCCAAGGGCCCGGCCGCTGGCGTCGAGAAAGGCCGACCCCGAGTCGCCTGGGATTCCGGGGGTAACAGTTTCGACTTCGTGGTCCCAGCCGCCGCCGGTGTCACCCAGGCTCACACCGGTCTTCGGTGAGAGCAGCGTGATGCCCAAGCGCAGCGACGAGTTGCCGTACGAGTACACCCGCGACCCCAGGCGTGCCCCCGAAGTATTGATGCCGACCGGCCCGCCCCACGTGGGTATCGACGGGTTGACCTTCGCGGCGTCGGCGGGATCGAGCCGGATCAGCGCTAAGTCGTTGTACGCACAGGTCGCGGGGTCCTTCTCACGGTTGGCCTGCATCGTGACCCACGAGCTGTAGACCATCACCCCGGGCCGCGAGGCCCCCTTCACCGTCACCGGTGTACCTACCGGCAGCGTGGCCGCCCGGCATCCGTCGGTCTCAGTGGCTGCGCCGGTGCCGGCGCAGTGTGCGGCTTGACCGATGTAGACGGTGGCTCCGTTGGTGAATACGAAGTTGGCCGTGCACTGGGCGCCGCGGGTGTAGGTCTGTACGCCCGGGTGAATCGGCGCGGTCGCGGCGGGCGCCCACGGCGGCGCGGCCGTTGCAGGCGGTACCAGCGTCAACGAAACCACGGCGAGCATTAGCGCGACGACGGCGGCGAACAGGGTCACTCGGGGAGCGGTTTGCACGCCTCCTGTTTACCCCGTCGCCGGGTGGCATTAACCGCGGCCTCCGGCCTCACCACGCGTCGATGCGGGCCACCGCGGCGCCCAGCGTCGGGTCATGCCCGACCTTGAACATCGACTTTTGACCATTGCGTTCGAACAGCACGGCGATGCGCGTGGAGATCGCGCTGGCCCGCACGAGGGCGAATACCTCATACCAAGCGAGGTCGACTAGCGAGCGACCGAGCCGCTGCTCAACGATCGCGACCGCCTCGTCGCGGGTTCCGAAACCTGGCACGGTCATGTTGGTGAGATCGCGCTGCACTTGCTCGAGGGCGAGGAACCACGCCACGTCCATCTCGGCCGGCCCGACGCTGACCATGTCGAAGTCGAGCACCGCGTTGGGAGCGCACGACGCGTCGTCGTAGATCACGTTGCCGAGCCGCACGTCGCCCCACAGCATCCCGCCCGCCGGTTCGGTCGTCGGACAGTTGGCCGCGCACCAACCGAGCGCGTCGGCCAACGCGGACGGAGGATCGCCGTCGGTGGCCCAGCCGACGTAGTGGTCCCAAAACGCCATTTCCTCGACGAGGCCGGCGCGCAGCCCGAGCCCGTCGGTCGCCGCGCCGTGGATACCGATCACCACTTCGACGAACGAGCGCCACACGTCGCGCCGGGCGCCGTCGGTCGGTAGGTCGCGCAGCCATTCGTCGGCCGGTGTGAAGTCGTTCGGGATGGGGCCGGCCACGAACGGCATCGACGCGAACGGAGCGCCGAGAAACGACGGGTCGGGTTCGTACGCCACGGGTGTGGCGACGGGCACGCCCGTGGCGCCGATCGCGTCTTGCGCAGCGGCCTGCTGGGCCAGGTCGTACACGGGAAAGATCCCATCGCCGACCGGCGGCAGGCGCACGACCAGCGTGTCCTCGACGATCAACGTTTCGCACGAGTAGCCCGGCGCGGGACGGGCGACGTTGCCCACGGGCCGACCCAGCCAGCGTTCGAGGCCGGCCCGCAACTCGTTTAGATCGCGCTCGCGGCTCAGGCCCATGTCACATGAAGCTCGCGTCTTCGGTGAGCCCGATATCGGGATGGGGGCCAGCGAAGATCGTTTGCAGGTTGCCGTAACCGACGCCGCCACCGACTGGGTCGTCGATCCGCACGACGTTGTCGCGGATTTGGTGGATCCGCTTGGCGGTGCTGGGCTCGGTGCAGTCGTCGACGTGTTCGCCGTCTACGTGCAGATCGCCGCGCCACTCGCCGTGCCAGTGCCCGTCGAAGCCGAAGTAAAGGCCGGTACCGAGGTGGAAGCCGGTGTCGCCGACCGCGGTAACCGTGATCGGCCGGGCCGAGCCGTCGGTCATCGTGAAGTCGAAGGTGGCTGACGACAGACGTCGATTGTCGTCGCGCACTTCGGCTCGGGGCACGAGCGCCGCCCACGGTTCGCGCCGACCGTCGGGGTGTTCGATGCCGCCTTGCAGTTCGATGCGCTGCCATCCGCCGATGCCGTGGCGTTGGTAGTAGGTGTGAATGCCGTAGCGGGTGCCATCGGGTCGTTCCATCAAGACCGGCGACCAGATCACGGTCGTGCTCACTGCCGACGGATGCGGCGCGTCCTCCACGTCGT
>JACCXE010000314.1 GCA_013697265.1 Actinomycetota bacterium
GCCGCTACCGCATCCTCCGCTTCAGCCACGGCGTAGAAAGCCGCCGCGTATCCCTCTGCTCGTACACCCACGGCTAGCTCTTTCCGAGGTTGGTGATGTAGTTGTCGATCAGCTGGCGGTTGGTCGCATCGTCGAGACTGCGCTCGACGACCTTCTCCGCCAGGGCGATGGTGAGATCGCCGACCTGCGCCTGAAGTTCGGTGATGGCGCGGGCCTTGCTGGCTTCCACGTCTTCCCGCGCCTTGGCGCGGATGTCGTTGGCTTCGGCTTCGGCGCGGGCGACCAAGTCAGCACGCACCGCGTCGGCGGCCTGACGGGCCTCCTCCACGATGCGATTCGCCTCGGCCTTCGCGTCGGCGACCGACGCTTGGTACTGCGACAACGTGGCTGCGGCCTCCGCCTTGAGCCGGTCGGCCTCGTCGATCGACTCACGAATGCGCTCGGTGCGATCTTTCATCGCCTTGGCGATCGCCGGATAGGCGAGCTTGCTCAACACGCCGAAGACGATGACAAAGCCGAGGCCGCCCCAAATCAACTCGTTGGTCGCGGGGATCAGCGGGTTCGGCGACTTCTGGCAGTCGTCGATCGCGCGGCCCTTCTCCAACAGTTCAACGCACTCGTGCGCCGCCTCGTTCGCCGGCTCAGCCGACGCAACGTGTGCGGGAATGACGAGGGCGCTGATGGCCAGGACGAAGCCGGCCAGCAACATACGAATACGCATGTGGCCTCCTTTAGCCCGAGACGATGAAGGCGAGGACGAAGCCGAAGAGCGCGAGCGCTTCGGTGAACGCGATACCGAGGAACATCGTGGTTTGTACTTGGCCAGCCGACTCGGGCTGACGGGACATGGCCGTGATCGCGTTGCCGACGACGATGCCGATACCGATACCGGGGCCAATGGCCGCGCCACCGTAGGCGATACCTCGTCCGATGGCCGTGAGGCCCTTGACCAGCTCGCCAGCGTCTTGAGCGCTGAAGACGGTCAGTGCATGGAAGATGTGCAGTAGCACTGTGACTCCTTGATTCTCTTTGTTAGTGGTGGTCGGGTGAACCCATTGCCAAGCCGATGAACACAGCGGCCAGGATCGTAAAGATGTACGCCTGCAGGAAGGCGACGAGGAACTCGAAGCCTGTGAGCGCAATCTCGAGAGCGAACGGCGCGATGGCGCCGATCTTCGTGGCGTCGAACAGCGCGGCGGACAGCACCGCGAACGACACGAGAATGAGGTGGCCCGCCAGCATGTTCGCGAAGAGTCGAACCATGAGGGCGAAGGGCCGCACGAAAATGTCGGACACGAAGTTGATGGGTGTCACGAGGATGTAAAGCGCCTTGGGCACGCCGGGCGGGAACAGGACGTGCTTGAAGTAGCCGAAGAAGCCGTTCTTCAAGATGCCCATGCCGTTGTAGACGAGCCACACGAGCACGGCCATGAACATGGGTAGCGCGATGCGCGCGTTCGGCGGCATCTGCACGAGCGGCACCAGGCCGATCAGGTTCAACGTGAGGATGAACGAGAAGATCGTCAGTAGGAACGGGACGAAGGGCAGGCCCTGCGGACCCATCGTCTGCAGGACGATCTGCTTCTCGATGAACTCGACCGCCAGCTCGGCGACGTTCTGCACGCCCGTAGGCACGAGCTGACCTTTGCGACCGAGCAGGAAGAACGCGCACGTGATGATCGTGCCGGCCCAGAACAACAGAACGATCTTGTTGACAGCGAACATGCCGTCGGTGCCCCAAAGGTTTGGCCAGTTGACCAAATGGGATACCGGGGGGAATTCGAGTGCGAACAGCACTATGCGTCTCCTCTACGAGGCTTTAGGCCTGGATAAGCGAGCGAAATCGACACGTGGCGGGTCTCCCAGAACAGGAGGCCAAGGTGCGTCAGCACGATCGTGAGACCGAGCGGCACCTTGCTCACCCAACTGAAGTGACCGGCGACGGTGATCGCCCCGAGCACCAACAACATGCGAACGGCAAAACCGCCGAGCACAGCCATCATGATGAAACTCGCGGGCAGTTCGACCGACTTCTTCACAACCGCGGCCGACGCCGCGAAGTTGACGAGCACGACGCCGAGTGCGAACAGCACCGACAGCGCGCCATTGAGGCCCCAACCGAGCCCGCCGATGAGCACCAGAACTGGGCTCACGATGAGTCCGCGCTTGGCCATGTCGAGCACGATCTCGGCCTGCGCGTTTCTTACGGACCCCGAGGCGGCGTCTTTGGGGCTCATTACTTCGCCCATGGCTTGCCCTCCTCGGCCTGCTTCATCTTCTGCTGGTAGGAGACGTAGGCCCGCACGCACTCGCCGAAAAGGCCGAGAACGCCGAAGCCAATCGCCAGGAACGGGCGGGTGCCAACTCTGGCGTCGAGATACACCCCGAGCAGGGCCATCAGCAGTGGCGTGACCACGAGTTGGATCGCACGCACATTGGCGTCGTCCAGCCCCTGGTACAGCCCCCTGCGGGCGCCTGCTTGCTCCACTTGCGATCCCCTGACGATTGGAACTTAGTGTTTCCAAACTGCGTTTTTGAGCTTGTGAAACTTTTCTCAATGTACGCCTAAGAATCTAGGCGCGCAAACTTTTCCAACAAAAAATCGTGAAAAGTGTCGGCCCGCAGCTCCACCCGTTGGCCGGGCGGTCAAGCTACTCGGCGGACTGGTTGCTCTGCCACTGGGCCGTCGGATGGTCGGTGCGACTCTTGTCCCGCACGCGCGGGTGGAACAGGGTGTAGAGCGCAAGGCCCAACCCGGCTACCGCGAAGGGCACGATGCGGTTCGCGAGTTGGCGATCGCTGCCGACGAAGGTCGGATACAGCACGAAGGCGGACAAGATCGCGGTCCAGGCCCACAGGATGAAAACGGATCGGCGCTGCCCATGGCCGAGGCGCATGAGGCGGTGGTGAATGTGTTCGGCGTCCGCGGTGCCGAACCCGGTCCGTCGATAGGTGCGCCGGATGATCGACCACGCCACGTCGAGAATTGGCACCCCGAGGATGAAAAGCGGAATGAAAATCGGGGCGTAGAAGAAATAGGTCTGGCCACTGAACTGGTCCGCGATGCGCCCGCCCACCACCAGCGTGGACGCGGCCATCAATACGCCGAGCAGGTAGGCGCCGCTGTCGCCCATCAGTAACCGGGCCGGGTGGATGTTGTGGGGCAGGTAGCCGAGGCAGATGCCGCAGGCGATCACGGCCAACAGCGGGCCCAGGTTCTCGGGGGCGAGTAGGCCGCCGTCGGAGAGGCGCTGGGCGTAGATCGTGAACGCGGCCGCAGCAATGGCGACCACGCCCGCGGCCAGCCCGTCGAGGCCGTCCATCAGGTTGACGGCTTGCGTCATGCCGGCGACCCACAGCACCGTCATCAGCGGGGCCACGTCGGCGGCCAACACCACGAAGCCGGCGAACGGAATGCGGAAGTAGAACATCGAGAGGCCGAAGAAGTACATGACGGACGCGCCGAGCACGACGCCGGCCAACTTGGCCGGTGGTGACAGGTCCCGCAGGTCGTCGATGAACTGGATAGCGACGATGATCGAGGCACCGATCACCACGCCGAGGGGCTCGGACGAGTCGCGAAACACGCCGCTGAAGAAGGGCAACCGCCAGGCGATGAACATCGCTACGAGGAAGGCGCCAAGCATGGCGATGCCGCTGGCATCGGCGATGGGCTTGGTGTGGATGTCGCGGTCGCGGGCGCCGGGCTGCTTCATGATGCCCCGCCGCACCGCGAACCAGCGCCAGGCCCAGTTCAGTGCGTAGCTGGCAAGTGCGGAGGCGATCAGGATCGCCAGATACGCAACTGCCGCAGAAGTCATACAGCGACGCTACAAGCGTCGCCAAAAGGATCGGGCTTCTACACCGAAGGTGTCTAGTTCGACGGGTACGGAGGGAACTTGGCGCACAGTTCGCCAACTTCCTTGCGGACGGTGCCCAGCGTGTCGGGTTCGTCCCGGCCCTTCAGTGCTTCGCCGATGAGGTGCGCTATCACCGGCATCTCCGCTTCGGTCATGCCGGCCGTGGTGACCGCCGCGGTGCCGATACGCAACCCACTGGTGACGAACGGGGAGCGGGGATCGTCGGGGATCGTGTTCTTGTTCAGTGTGATCCCCGCGCTGTCGAGCGCTTCCTGGGCGATCTTGCCGGTGAGCTCGGCGTCGAAGGTGCGCAGATCGACCAGCATCAAATGATTGTCGGTACCGCCCGACACGATGCGGAAGCCCTCGCGTGCGAGCGCTTCGGCCAATGCCCGCGCGTTCGTCACTACCTGCTGCGCGTACGCTTTGAACTCGGGTTGGGCCGCCTCGTGGAAGGCAATCGCCTTACCCGCGATGACGTGCTCGAGCGGGCCGCCCTGCAACCCGGGAAACACCGCCGAGTCGATCTTCTTGCCCAACTCGGCTGATGCGCTGAGGATGCACCCGCCGCGGGGGCCCCGCAGCGTCTTGTGTGTGGTGAACGTGACGATGTCGGCAAACGGCATCGGGTTCGCGTGCACGCCGCCCACGATCAGGCCCGCGATGTGCGCGGCGTCGAACATGAACAACGCGCCGCACGAGTCCGCGATCTTGCGCAGGGGTTCGGGCTCGATGATGCGGCTGTAGGCGGTGGCGCCGGCCACGATCATCTTGGGCTGGTGCTCGTCGGCCAGCGTTGCGATCTGGTCGTAGTCAATGCGTTCGTCGGACGGGCTGAGGCCGTAGGGGATGAAGTTGTAGAGCCGGCCGCTGATGTTGACGTCTTTACCGTGCGTGAGGTGGCCGCCGTGATCGAGGCTCAAGCCGAGCACGGTGTCGCCCGGCTGCAACAGCGCCAGGTACACGGCGACGTTCGCGTTCGCCCCCGAGTGGGGCTGGACGTTCGCGTGCGCCGCACCGAACAGTGCCTTTACGCGGTCGATCGCGAGCGACTCGATGTCGTCGATCACGTAGTTGCCGCCGTAATACCGCTTGCCCGGATAGCCCTCGGCGTATTTGTTCGTAAGCACCGACCCGGTCGCCGCCATGACGGCCTCGCTGGTGAAGTTCTCGGACGCGATGAGTTGGAGCGTGGTCATCTGACGCTCCTTCTCCTTGTCGATGAGGTCGAA
>JACCXE010000345.1 GCA_013697265.1 Actinomycetota bacterium
CGCGCAGCGGCGATGCCGCCGCCGGTGCGAGCGCGGCAACGAGGTTCGTGACCGCGTCGAGGTCGGCCTTTCTGAGTTCGTCCTCTGCGCCCAGGGTCGGGAGTTTGAGCCCGCGTACCTTCACGCGACCCTCGTCGTTCACGAGTACGTCGCCCGAGGTGAGCGAGCCGTGCACCAGGTCACGGGCGTGGGCGTCAGCGACGGCACGCGCGATCTGGGTGGCGAACGACACGCGCAGGTCGTCTTTTACCGCACCGGTGTCGAGGGGCTCGCCGCCGGCCAACTCGTCGACGCGGTAGCTGCTGCCGTCGCCGTCGAGACCCGTGTCGAAGGTGGCCACGACGTTGCGATGATTGAGCCCGGCTAAGGCCCGCGCTTCAGCGGTGAAGTGCGCCTTGGCCTCGGGGGCGGCGAGCGCCGAGAGCAAACACACCACGACGTCACGCTTCAGTGTCTCGTCGACGGCGTCCCACGAGCCGTCGGCGCGCTCGGACACGAGCCGGTATCGGTCAGCAACGCGCCGACCGCTGACGATGGTCGCGTCTGCGGTCACCGTTGCAAGTTATGACACGCTGAATGGTTGCCGAGGGAACTAGCCGTTTGCTTCTTCCCATGCCAGTCCGATCACGCCGGGCCCGGTGTGGGTTCCGACGACGGAGCCGACGTTGCCGACGATCAGTTCGTCGCGGGAACGGCCGAACGCGGCGCACAGCTTTTCGAGGAACGCATCGATGTCTTCGGCGTCGCCGTGCATCACGGCCAGCGGCTTGGCATCGGCCGCGCCGTGTTCCTTGCCGAGTTCGATAAGCAGGTCGAGTGAACGGGCGCGTGTGCGCTGCTTGCCCGCTTCGCCCACCGCTCCGTCGAGCACCTTGATAAGCGGCTTGACCGACAGCATCGAGCCCAGCGCGGCGCGGGCGGCCCCGATGCGGCCCCCCTTGCGCAGGTTGTCGAGGGTGTCGAGCGCCGCGAAAACCTGCATGCGGGGGATCCTGGATTTCACGGCTTCGGCGACCTCGTCGAGCGACGCGCCGGCCGCCGCGGCCTGGGAGCCCGCGATCGCAAGCAAGCCCTGGGCGATGGTGACGCTGCGGCTGTCGATGACGCGGACCTCGACAGTGTCCTTCACCGCTTCGGCCGCGAGCTGGGCCGACTGGAACGTGGCCGACAGACCCGACGACAAACACACGCACACGACGCCGGTAGCGCCTTGCGCCGCCGCGGCGCCGAACGATTCTTCGAATGCGCCAGGAGAGGGCGCCGCGGTCTCGGGCAGGGTCTTGGACCCTTTGGTCTTGGCCCAGAACTCCTTCACGGTCAGGTCACGCCGGTCGACGTACTCGGTGTCACCGAAGCGGATCGTCAACGGCACGATGTCGATGTGGTGCTCAGCCGCGGTTTCGTCCGGAAGGTCGCAGGCGCTGTCGGTGACGATACGGATAGATGGCATCAGGGGTCCTTTGAAGGCAGTTCAATCAGGCGGTCGTCGAGTTGGACTCGTCGGCGCGGCAAACGGTAACCGGCTCGCCTCGGAGACGTGTCCGGTTCGCCTCACGACGACATAGGCAACGGCCGCGCTCACTGTGTACGCGACCGCGTACGCGTAGGCCAGGCCGCGGATCCGCATCGTCGGATAGAAGGCGAGGGCCAAGGCGACGTTGAGACCGTTCTCGAGCACGTAGAGGTAGAAGACGCGGCGGGTGTCGCGCCGCGCCTGTAGCGCCCGCGTGCAGAGAATGAACGCGGAAAAGCCGGGCAGGCCCAGTGCGAATGCGCTGAGCGCGCTAGTGGTCGTATCGAGTGAGTTGTCGCTGAGTTGGCCATGCGCGATCAGCGGGCGCAGGAAAGGATGGGCGAAGACTGCGGTGATGATCGCAGCGGGGACCAGCAGCACCGCGATGATGCGCAGCCCGCGAAAGAACAAGTGGTTGAACGTATGTAGGTCGCCGCGGGCGGCCGCGACGCTGAGTTCGGGCAGCAAGGCGCCGGTTACCGACACGGCGATCACGGCGTGGGGCAACTGGAAAAACTGGAACGCGGCCTGGTAGCTCGACAACTCGCCGCTGCGCTTGTTGGCGAGCGCTACTACAACGAGATACGCGATTTGATTGGCGATTACGAAGCCGAACGTCCAAGTCGACAGGCGCGCCGCGCCCCGCACGGCGGGATGGTGCGGAGCCCACACCGGCCTGAGGCGAGCGCCGATGGAGCGAAGCGACGGCACGAGCCCGATCAGTTGCGCGAGGTAGCCCACGGTCGTGCCCAGCCCGAGCACGACGAGGCCGGCGCCCAGGTGCAGCGACTTGAGGCCACCATCGCTGATGAAGTGCGGCGCGGCGAGAATGGCCGCGATCACGACGAGGTTGTTCAGCACCGGGGCGAACATCGGTGCCGCGAAAGAGCGGCGGGCGTTGAGGATCGCCGAGCCGACGGCCATGCCCGCGAGCAACACGACCTGGGGCGCGAAGAAGCGCATGAACGCAACCGTGAGGTCGTGTTGGACGTCCGCGCTCGCGGTGTGATTCAGCGCCGCGTAAGGCGCCGACAACAGTGGCGCCGCGAGGAAGAACAGTGCGCTGAGCCCGGCCGTGACCGCGAGCACCAGCCAGGTAACGGCGGCGACGCCTCGCCAAGGATCGTCGTCTTCTTCGAAAAGGCCGACGAAAAGTGGCACCAATGTGGCACTCACCACGCCGCCGAGGACGAGTTCGTAGACGATGTTGGGCAGGGTGTTGGCCAGGTTGTAAGCGTCGGAAACCCGGTTGAAGCCGAGCGCGTATCCGAGGGCAAGGACGCGCAAAAAGCCAGTAGCGCGCGACGCAACGGTGCCCGCGGCCATAACGGTGCTGCGCCGCCCGATGCGTACCGCCACGGCCGCCGACTCCTGCTCGGGCTCGGGGTCAGTCATGCCACTGCGGCGTCTGCAGTCCGGCGCCCGCGGTGATGCCGGATCCACCAGATCACGAGGAACGCCAGCGCGCCGATCGACAACGCGATGCCTACACCCGAGGCGTTGGTGGACCGGATCGTGAGGCGTGACTCGCCGAGCACGACACGACCGTCGGGCGACTTCAGCAGCACCCGCAGCGGAAAGGTGCCCGAGCCGATCGACTGCACCGTCAAACGCTGTGTCGTGTTGCGGTGGCCGAGCGTGATGAGCTTGGTGGAGCCGCGGGGGAACTTCAGCCGGTCACTCGCCAACTGCAGCAACACATGCGCGGGATAGCTGGCTGTGGACCGCACGGTTATAGGAATGGCGCCGCGCCGGGCGGTGAGCGTGAGCGAGCCGCCGGTCGGCAACACGAACTTGCGCCGCTCCGCGGCGAGCGCGCGCACCAGGCCCGCGGTGTAGGAGCGGCGTTCGCTTGAATCGAAACCGGCCGACTGCGCGATCAACAGGCGGTCGGTGAAGCTCTGGGCAACGTCGGGGCTTTCGACCATCACTGATTGCAGCGACGCAATCGTGCGGCGCATCGACGCGAAACCGGCGGGCGCTGATGGCGCGGACGGGGGAGTGAGCGCCACGCGGGTGCGCGGCGTTGTCTTAGCCGACGCAAGTTGGAAGAGCCGGTCGGCCGTGCCCGCAACCAGGATCGGGCTCGATTCGAGCCCGGCGAGCAACGGTGCGATCAACGCAGCGTTGGCGCGCCACGACGCGGGCGGATTCACGACGACCGAACGGAACCGCCCGGGGTTGTCGAAGTAGATGGTCGCCAGGTCGGCGAGCAGGTGGTGGGCGGCGAGTACCGGCGGGGCGTCGTTCGCGAAGTGAACGGCGAAGCCGGTGTCGGCGACGAGCGCCGGAGTCGAAGCGCGGCTCGCCGATCGGCGGCCGATCACCGGCTCGGCGGTGGTGATGCGTTGGGCGCTGGGCTGAAGAACCTTGTCGCCCAGAATTACCCGCGGTGTCGCGAGGTCGGCCTCGAGGCGGTCGTCACTCGGATCGTCGATGAGGCTCAGGCCGCCCGCTGGCGCCCGGCCAAATACGGCGGTAACCATCTCGTTGCCGCGGCGCATCGACTCGAGCCGGTCGGCTTCGGTCGACTCGGGAGTCTGGGTGGACACGAACGGGCCTTCTATAACGGTGTGGTCCGCACCGATCGCGCGCAGCGCGGTGAGCGCCGCGGTGTCGACGGCGCGCGTGCCCCGGGCCAGCGCGGCGAGCGTCTCGGGCGACGGGTTCAGCAGCACGCCATCGGCGGGCAGTGTGCCCAGCGTGGCGGCCACCTCGCCGATGGCCGCAGAGTAGGCGGCGGGCAGCCGGTCGGCGCCGCTCGACTGCAGCGCTATCGGTGCCCGCACCGGCACCACTATGCCGACGGCAAGTTTGGGCCCCGTCGGAACTTCGGGCACGAAGACCAGGTGCGTGAGCACCCGGGCCCGCACCGGGCCTCCGATCGTGCGTAACTCGACTGCGACGGGGTACACGCCGGCGCCGCGCAATCCGACGCGGGTCCTGTCCCGGGGCAGGCTCGGATCTTGCACGCCCACGTCGAGGGTGATTGCGCCGGTGTTGGGGTCCGTGACCGCTTCGGTGAACGGGATCGTCACCACAGCCAGCGCGGCCGACGAAGGGCGATTGGTGAGGGTCTGCGTGAACGCCGACCGACTCGTCGACACTGGGTGCACCGAAATCGCGTACTCCAGGTCCGACGCGCTGGCTGACTGGGCCGGCGGCGCGCCCAGGCGGACCTCGAACGTGCCGCCCTTGCCCACCCAGGGTGTCTCGCTTTGCAATACGAGCACCTTGGGATCATTCGCGGCCTTCGCGGGTGCGGCGGGCACCAGAGTGGCGACCACGAGGGCGGCGGCGACCACGCCGCTGGCTCGGAGGAACCTCACGACGACAAGGTGGTCGACAACACGGTGAGGCCTTGGGGCTTGATCCGGAAATGCAACGAGTCGTAGAGGGCGAGCGCGCTGGTGTTGGACTCTTGGGTGTTCACAAGCACGGTCCGCGCGTGCCATCGCGCCAACCAACGCATCCCGTCGACTACGAGCGCGGTGCCGAGGCCGGTCCGTTGGGCGGAGGGGTCAACGGCGAGGCGTTGCAGATACCCCATCCGGCCTTGCCGTCCGGTGATGGCGTAGCCGACTACTTCGCCGGCTCGGCGCGCCACGCGAAAACGCGCGTACGTAGTAGCGGTGCGGGCGTCGTGCACGCCGATCGCGTCGAGCCGCCAGAAGTCCCCGAAGCAACGGGCGTCGACCGCGAGTAGCTCCCCGAGGTCTCGCTTGTGGCCACGCATCACGTCGAAGGCGGCCGGGACGGTGACGGAGGGCCGGTCGGCCGCGGTTACCGATCGTTCGAGCAGATGGAGGCGTTCGGTGACCTGGAAGCCTGCGGCGACGAAACCGGCGGACTCGTTGGGCGGCAGCGCCGAGGTAATCGCTTCGCGGAAACCGAGCCGGCCAAGTTGGTCCACGCAACGCTGCACAACCAGGGCCGACAAGGGTGGACACCCCGGCTGGGGGGTCACGCAACCGACGCGCGCGTCGCCATGCCATGGACCGATGCGCGCGCGTTCGGCCCCGTCGGTCACCAGCGCTGATGTCACCGTCCTCAAGCCTAGGGGCCTACCTTTTCTTTTTGTGATCCCAGAGCGGCTTGAGGGCCTTGTCGCGGCCACGGCCGATTTGGCCGACCGCTTCGCCGCCGCGGGCCACAACCTGTATCTGGTGGGTGGCGTGGTGCGCGACGCGATCACAAATCGCCTGGGTGACCACGCCGACCTCGACTTCACCACCGATGCGCTGCCCGACGAAACCGAGAAACTCTTGAACGGCTGGGCCGACGCGGTATGGACTCAAGGCAAGCGATTCGGAACAATCGGCGCCAAAAAGGCCGATCGCTTCTACGAGATCACGACCCACCGAGCCGAGGCCTACTCGCCCGACTCTCGCAAGCCCGACGTCACGTTTTCGACCGCAGTGGAAGCTGATCTGTCTCGTCGCGATTTCACCGTGAACGCGATGGCGTTGAGGCTGCCCGGCACCGAGGTGATCGACCCCTACGAGGGGCTGGTCGACTTGGCCGCGGGCCGGTTACGCACGCCGCTGTCGCCCGAGGAGTCTTTCAGCGACGACCCGTTGCGGATGCTGCGCGCGGCGCGGTTCATCGCCGGTTACCAGCTCGTGCCCGACGACGCGCTCGTTGACGCGGTAAGGGAAATGGCGCCCCGCCTGTCGATCGTGTCGATGGAACGCGTCCGCGACGAATTGGACAAGCTGCTGGTGGTCGAGGACCCGTCGGCCGGTTTGTGGTTCATCAACCAGACCGGGTTGGCCGAGCACTTCCTGCCCGAGCTGCCCGGATTGGCTGTGGAACAGGATCCGATTCATCGGCACAAGGATGTGCTCGCCCACACGATTGCGGTCGTCGCCAACACCGAGCCCGATCGGATTTTGCGCATGGCCGCGTTGCTGCACGACGTAGGCAAACCGGCCACGCGCCAGTTCGGCCCCAAGGGCGTCTCGTTCCACCATCACGAAGTGGTCGGCGCTCGCATGGCGCGTAAGCGACTCACCGAACTGCGCTGGCCCACCGAGGACCTCGACGCGGTGGTGACGCTGGTCGAACTGCATCTGCGGTTCCACACGTACGCGATGGGTTGGACCGACTCGGCGATTCGTCGTTACGTGCGTGACGCCGGGCCCATGCTCGAGCGGCTCAACAAGCTCACGCGGGCGGACTGCACCACGCGCAACGAAGCCAAAGCGAAGCGGCTCGCCGATCGGATGGACACGCTCGAGCGCGAAATCGCCCGACTGCGCGAGCAAGAGGAACTCGACTCGATTCGTCCTGATCTCGACGGCGAACAGGTGATGAAGCAACTCGGCATCGCGCCGTCGCGCGAGGTGGGCGAAGCGCTGTCGTTCCTGCTTGAGCTGCGCCTCGAATACGGCCCCCTCGGCGACGAAGAAGCTGCCCGCCGTTTGGCCGAGTGGTGGAAGGCGCGGGGCTAACGGCCGCCGTGGGGCGAGCGGAGCGAGGGGCCCCACGTTGCGGAGGAGGGCGGGCCTGCGGGGTGCCCGCCCGGGTTAAGACAGTCGTGCTTGCCAGCGGCCTGACTCGACTTCGATGAAGGGGTATCCGGCCACGTGGCCCGTCGAACGGTCCCAGAACAGATGGGGATGGTCCGACGGCGTCATGCACAACACGTGGATGCTCACGCCGTCGCCCGGACCCGCGTTCTTGACGCGGTGCCATCCGTCGCCTTCGTCGGGCAGCAGATAGGTGATATCGCCCTGACGCCAGACGTGGCGTGACACCTCGTCGAGGGCCACGGCATCGTGTTCGTGGGGAGCGTCGCTGCCGACATAGCGCGTCTCCTCATCGCCTCCGCGCAGGTAACCGATCACGCCCCAACATCCGTGATGATGCACTCCCGACGACGTTCCTTCGGGAAAAACCACGGCGAGCACGTGAAAGCGGCCGCCGGGGTCGGCGTAGAGCAGGTTGCCTACCGCGTCGCCGCGCAACGAGACGCACGCGCCGTCGGGCACCGCGCCGTCGGTCCCCAACACGGCGGCCATCGCGTCGAGCATGGCGTCGCATCGTGCCCGCTCGTTAGGCAAGTCGGCGTCGAGCGCCGCCGTGGCCGCGTCGACGAGATCCTGAAGAACGGCAGTCAAAGGTCGAGGCATGGCCAGACGCTAGACACGGATGGCCGCCGTGGGGCCAGCGAAGCGAGGGGCCCCACGTTGCGGAGGAGGGCGGGCCTGCGGGGTGCCCGCCCGGGAGAAAATAGGCTTGCCCGGGTGATCAAGCCTCTTGCCCTGGCGCACTTGCCGACCCCGCTCGAACCCGCGGATCGGCTCGGTGCCGCGCTCGGCCTCGAAGCCGGCCGTTTGTTCGTCAAGCGCGACGACTGCACGGGCCTTGCCGGGGGTGGCAACAAGGCCCGCAAGCTCAACTACCTGTGTGCCGATGCGCTGGCCCAGGGCGCTGACGTTTTGGTGACCGGCGGCGGTCGCCAGAGCAACCACGTGCGCATGACGATCGCGGCGGCGAACCGCCTCGGTGTGGGGGCGACTGTGGTGATGTCGAGCGACGAGCCGGCCAGGCCGAGCGGAAACGTGGTGCTCGATCACCTGCTGGCGCCGGACTTCGTCTGGGCCGGACCGCTGAAGTACTACCCGCTCGAGGAACGCATCGCCGAGGTCTGCGACGAACTGCGCGCCAGGGGACGACTGCCGTATCGCATCCCGATTGGCGGCGCCACGCCAGTCGGCGCCCTCGGCTACATCGATGCGGCCGACGAGATCCTGGAGCAACTCGGAGCCCTGCCGAGCCTCGCCATCACCGCGAACGGCTCGGGCGGCACCCACGCCGGCCTCGTTGCCGGCTTCGGTGATCACGCTCGCGTGCTTGGCGTCGACGTGGGCACTCGTCCCGACCTTGACGACGTCGTACCGCGCGAAGCCAGCGCCGCTGCCGCGTTGGCCGCTCGGTCCGAGCCCGTCGGCGAGGTGCAGGTCGACCACGACCATTTCGGAGCGGACTACGGCGCGCCGACCGACGCGGCGCGCCACGCGCTGCACCTGTTCGCAACCCGTGAAGGCTTGTTGCTGGACCCCGTCTACACGGGCAAGGCGGCCGCCGCGCTGGTGACCTACGCCCGCGACGAAAGACTGCCCGACGGACCGATCGTGTTTATGCACACCGGAGGCGTGCCCGCGCTGTTCACCAACACCTTCTCTGAGTGGGTAAAAACGCGGCCGAGTTGAACCGCGGCTACTCGGCGGCGTCGGGAGGTATGCACACCACGTACTGCGGGCCGAGATCCTGCCCGTTCAGCCAGACGTGGGTGTTGCCACAGCCGTCTTTGTAAAGACCGGTTTTGCCGATCGCGGCGGCCGAAGCAGGGGTTGGTGTCACGGTCGCAGCCCCCAGGAGTGCTGCTGCGAACGCGAATAGGAGAATCAGTCTCTTACGCATACGGGTATTTTGTCACGAATGTGCTTCAGCGCGGTTGCTACCGCTTGGCCGCGTTCGCGAGCTCATGGGGACCGCCGGGGAGATAGCCGGCCTGGGCGCGGATGTCTGCTCCCCACGGCTCGAGGATGTCGCACACGGTCGCGAGATCGTTGCCGAGGGCGTTGATTGCGGGCGCCACTTGCGCGTCGGTGTTGCGCTCGACGGCGTCGCGGGTCTCGTAGCCCGCCGCGCTGAATTCGTCGCTGTTGAGCACACCGCGAACACGCAGCCGTTCCTTGGCTTCGTCTAGTTGTTGCTCACTCCAGGCGCGGGTGCGCACGTAGGTGCCCATCGGCATGCCCCAGTACAGCTCGGTCAGCAAACCGATCTCGGTGGCGTCGAAGCCGGCGGAGGTCCACGCCGCGGTGTGGGCGTCACCGCGGTACTCGCGCAGCATGTCGGCGTAGCGCCAGGCCCGGCCCACTGGGGACGACGGCACCTCCTGCGACAACAGGCCCGCGTACAGTGGCCGGCCTTCGGGGCGCAGCGGTTCGCACGCCCGCTGCAACAAGTCGCCGACGACGTCGATGCCGTCGGGGTTTTCGCCCAGGATGCGTTTGAGCTGGCCGATGCCTCCGGCGTCGCGCGCCGCGCAGATCGTGGGCGCGTCGGTGAGGGTCCAGCCGAAGTCGACCGCAGGAACAACCGCAGTGGGGTTGAACACCGCGAACGCGGAGGCGACGAGCTCGCCCGGCACCTGGCCCATGACCGAGCCCCGCGACGTGAAGTACGCAGGGCTGTCGGGCAGTGCCACACCGGTGCCGAAGTTGCCGGGCGACGGGTTGAAGCCGAGCTTCACGTATTCGGCGTGGGCCTCGGGTGAGAAGTACACCTGCCCGGCGAATGGTTCGAGCGCGGCGGCGAGACGGCGGGCGGCCGCACTCAATTCAGAAGTCATGACATGTGCTTAGCGCGTTACGGCCGCCGTGGGGCGAGCGAAGCGAGGGGCCCCACGTTGCGGAGGAGGCGTTCGCCTGCGGGGTGCGCGCCCGGGAAAAGTTACATGCCCTCTTTTCGCGCCCGGATGATGAGGGTGCGGGGAACGTACTTGTAGGTCTCGCGCCAATGTTGGCTCTTGGGTCCGCCACCGGCGGGTTCGGGTTCGACGATCGCGTCGACGCGGTAGTTCGCGCGCAGCAAGCCCATGTAGATGTCGCTAATGGTGTGGCGGTAGTCGGTGAACGCGATGCCATTCCACTCGTAGTCGATCGGGGTGCGATCGAAATACGACCGGCGAATCAGCAGCGGCTGGTCGCTGTCGTCGTCGATCATGTCGTACGCGGGGTGGGGCAGGGAGAACACGAGCGGCGAGCCAGGCCGCAGCACGCGATGCACTTGGCGAAACACGCGGCCCAAGTCCTCTACGTAGCCGAACGCGTACGCGGAGAACACGAGATCGATCGACTCGGCCCGCACGAAGGCCAGGTCGGCGAGGTCGCCGTGATGTAGTTCGACCTTCACCGCTTCGCGGTCGCAGAGCCGTCGGGCGAAGGCCAGTTGTTCCGAGCTGAAGTCGACACCGATGGCGATCGCGCCGTGCTTGGCAAACGCGATCGAGCATTGGGCGCCGCCGCAGCCGAGTTCGAGCACGCGCTTGCCCTTGAGGTCGCCCAGCAGCCTGAAGTCCGCCTCGGTTCCGATGTCAGGCCCGTAGTGGGCGACATCGGTGGGTAGCTGCGCGCCGGCTTGGTACGCGGCAGAGTGGCGGTCCCACGCGGCGGCGTTGTCAGTCGGCATGGACTGATTCTGACCTACCGTGCCTGTCCGCATGGCGCATCGCACGACACGCCGGACGTTGTTCGCCTATTTCGGCTCAATCACTACGCCTCGCTGTGGGTTACGGCGTCCTCGCCCATCCATTCGCGCAGCGTGTTCTTCAGCTTCATCTGCTGGATGAAGATGTCGTGCTCGGCCAGCAACTCCGGGCTGGCGGTCATTGGCGCCT
>JACCXE010000366.1 GCA_013697265.1 Actinomycetota bacterium
GACGCCGAGGTCGACGGCGAAAAGCTGACGCACGACCAGATGGAAGACATCCTCTACCTCTTCTTCCTCGCCGGCCTCGACACGGTTACCTCTTCGTTGGACTGCATGCTCAGCTACCTGGCCCAACACCCCGAGCATCGGCAGATGCTGGTCGACGACTTTTCACTCATCCCACACGCCATCGAAGAAATGTTGCGTTGGGAGTCGCCGGTGCAAGGCGTGATCCGGATCACCACCGAAGACACCGAACTCGGCGGCTGCCCGATTAAGAAGGGCACCAACGTGTCGGTGCTGCTGGGTTCGTCGAACACCGACGAGAAGGTGTGGGGCGACGGCGCCGACGGCGTCGACTTCGCTCGGGACACCAAGGGCCACATCGCGTTCGGCGGCGGTAACCACCGTTGCCTCGGCGCCCACCTCGCTCGCATGGAGCTGCGCGTGGCGCTCGAAGAATGGCTCACGAGTGTCCCGAACTTCTCGGTGGTCAACCCGGCCGGCTTGAAGTATTCGCAAGGCCTGCGCTCGATCGACAACCTCGAACTGGTCTGGAAGTAACGCGGTGAGCGGCCCGCTGGACGGCATCCGGGTTATCGAGGTCGCCAGTTGGATGTTCATTCCGTCCGGCGGTTCGGTCCTGATCGACTGGGGTGCCGAGGTGCTCAAGATCGAGCACCCCGAAACCGGAGACCCGCAGCGCGGGCTGATGACGTCGGGGATCATGCCGGGCGGCGCGGCGGCCATCAACTTCATGATCGAGCAACCCAACCGGGGCAAGAAGTCGATTGCGATCGACATCACTCACGCTGATGGGCACGAGGCGCTGATGAAGTTGGTGGAGACGGCCGACGTCTTCCTCACGAACTACCTGCCGCCCATCCGGCGCAAGCTCAAGATCGACACCGACGACGTCCGCGCCCGCAACCCGAACATCATCATCGCCCGAGGCTCCGGCCAGGGGCCGAAGGGCCCCGACGCCGAGAAGGGTGGTTTCGACGGCGCCGCGTTCTGGGCCCGGGGCGGAGTCGGCATGACCGTGCCCCAGGGCAAGGACGGGTGGCCGTCGGGTCAGCCCACGCCTGCGTTTGGCGACGTAATGGGCGGCATGGCCACGGCGGGCGGGATTGCTGCTGCGCTCGTCAAACGTGAGCGCACGGGCGAGCCGTCGATCGTGGACGTGTCGTTGTTGGCCACCGCGCTTTGGCAGATCTCGCCCATGGTGCTGATGAACAAGCTCTACGGAATGGAACGCCTGACGAGCGGCGAGCGCGGCGTGCCCGGCAACCCGGGCGTCGGGAACTACCGGACCAAAGACGGACGGTTCGTCGCGATGATGTTGTTGCAAGGCGACAGGTTCTGGGCCGACTGGGTCACAAGGTTGGGTAAGCCCGAGTTGGTCGACGACCCGCGGTTCGCCGACGCGGCGGCCCGGGCCGAAAACGCGGCCGAGTGCCAGAAGATCCTCGACGAGGCGTACGAGAACTTCACGCTCGATGAGTTGAAGGTCGCCTTTGAAGGGTTCGACGGTGTGTGGTCGCCGTTCCAGACCTTGGCCGAGTTGTATGAAGACCCGCAGGTCATCGCCAACGGTTACCTCCCGACGGCCGACATCAATGGCACGCCGTTCCAGATGGTGGCGTCACCCGCGCAGTTCGACGAGACCGCGGTCGAGGTCGAGCGCGCGCCGGAGCACGGCGAGCACACCGAGATGCAACTGCTCGAAGTCGGTTACGACTGGGACCAACTCATCGCGATGAAGGAGTCGGGCGCGATCCTCTAATGGGGGCGATCGAAGACCGAATCCTCGCGCTCGGGCTCGGGTTGCATGGACCGCATCCGCCTCATGATCCGCTCGACGCGGTGGTCGTGTGGGACGGAGTGGCTCGTACCTCGGGGCAGCTGCCGCGGATCGCGGGTGAGCTGACGTGCGTCGGCGTCGTCGGCTCGACCGTCAGCGTGGACGAGGCTCGCGAAGCGGCGGCGGTGTGCGCGTTGAACGCGCTATCCGTTCTGCAGGCCTCGCTGGGAACGCTTGATCGCGTCGAGCGCATCCTGTCGGTCACGGGCTACGTCGCGTCGGCGCCAGGCTTTGACC